>CAMDWC010000068.1 GCA_945878825.1 Haliscomenobacter hydrossis DSM 1100 | reverse complement strand
ATGGGAATAGCCTCGGAGTGCGTTCTAATCTTTGAGGCTAACTCAAAGCCGTTCATTCCGGGAAGATTAATGTCCAGGATAACCAGGTCGAAAGAGGTAAACTCTTTTAAACCACCCGCTTCAGTCCCTGATTTTAACCATTGTATATCATACCCAGCATCTTCAAGTTGGTCTGCGGTTAACAAACCCAGAGACTCATCGTCTTCAACATACAAAATTTTGGGCTTCATTCATGTGATTTTAACGGAATTAACAGATTTATTTCGGTACCTTCCAATGGTAAGCGGTTCTTTATATTAACTTTCCATTTATGCGCATTACAAATCTCTTTCACGTAATAAAGGCCTATACCAAAACCTTTTACCTCAGAAATAGCCTGGGTAGGCACGCGAAAAAATTTATCGAAAACTTTGTCCTTAAAATCTTTTGGAATGCCAATACCATGATCTATAATGGTCATAATAAGCATCTGTTTCGTTTTTTCTACCCTAAGTAAAGCATAAACTTCTTTGGTGGAAAATTTTGCTGCATTATCTAAAAGACTGCTTAAGGTATTCGTCAAATGGAATTTGTCAGCAACAATTTCTAAATCATCTGAGGAGTATTCAAAGGCCAGTCTGCCGCCTAAATTTTGAAACCTAATAGATTCAGCACTTACAATTTCTGTCAAAAAGGGGATAACCTGGATGGTTTCCAGTTTTAGATTAAAACCATTGTTTTCAAATCTTGCTAATTGAAGGAGCCTTTCAATATGCTCATTCAAACGTAAATTTTGGTCTTTTATTATTTTTGAATATCTTAAGAGTCGCTCGTTTTCTTTTATTTGTTGGTGATTTAAAAAATAATCGGTGGCTATCTGAATGGAAGCAATGGGTGTTTTGAATTCATGCGTCATGTTGTTTATAAAATCTTTTTGTTGCTCAAATAGCCATTTTTGCCTGATAATAACAAAAAGAGAATAAGAAAAGAAGACTATGGTAACAAACAGAATAACGGAAAAGAAGAGAACTACTTGAAATTGGCCCCATAAAAAACCGGATCTACCAGGAAATTTAACAGCAAAATAATAGGTGAACGCGTGATAGCCAGGCATTGATTTGCTTATTTCAGGTGCTTTTTTTGCCGGCTCGTATGCACAATAGGCACCATACACCATTTCATCGGTGCTACAATCAAAAATGGCATATTCAAAATCCAGGTTAACCGTTAACGCCTCAAGTTCTTTACGAAGATAAAACTCAAGCAGACTGGCATCAATTTCGTAAGCAATATTTACAAGATAATAATTGGCACTTCTCTTGCGAATAATATTGCCTGTGGGCAAAACAGTTCCATTGGCCACGGCTAATGATTCAGCTACCCTGCGAAGAGCTAAATGAATTTTTTGATTTACATCTGATTCGTTTGCTGTCCAGGTCGTAATGCCCCAATAGGTTTGAACGGCTAAAATGCCAACAATGGCTATTAAACCCAGCCAAACAATTCTAATGACTTGAAGGTCTCGCATTGATTTTATTTTTTAACCATAAAATTGTTAATTTTGCAGAAAAAAAAAGGATTTTGGGCAAAATACGACCGATTTTTATAATCTTGCTTTTTTCCTGTCTTTTGTTTTCGCAAGGGATATATTCTTTTGCACAAGAGCAAAATCCTTTTGAATTAACATACAGGAAAGGTACCAAAGATTCAGTAAAGCAGGTTTCAGAAAATCCATTTGACAAGTTGAATCCTGTCAAAGAAGTGCCAATAGAAGAGATTATAGTAAAGCCATTATTGACAGAACAATCGACTAATTTTTTCTTGTTAATCACCCTTTTATTGCTATTAGCCCTTTTACTTACCTTTTTGCGATCTTTTGCTATCGCTTCTATAGGTGCATTGGGTAAAGAAAATTTATTTAATCTTTTATATCGGGAAATGTCTGGAAGAGGCTTTTTACCCTACCTTTTGTTATATATTTTCTTTTTTATAAATTTGGGTATATTTTGTCATTTTGCAATGCCAATCCTGTTAGATGGCAACCATTCTGCCTTTAAGCCGAATTATTTTATTGTCTTTTTTTTACCTCTCATTTTTTTTGCATTAAGACATTTATTACTGACGTTTATTGGATTTGTATTTCCCATTAAGAAGGAAATGGATAGATACCAGTTTTTAATGGTTGTTACGGGTATTTCGATTGGTTTGTTGATTGCTCCAATGAATATTTTTTTTCCCTATTTGAATGAAGAATGGAAGCAAATATTCATTTTAGGTACTTTAATTTTTCTAGGCCTTATTTTATTATACCATTTTTTAAGAGGACTAACCCTGGGTGTAAGATTTATTGGTTCGCATCAATTCCACTTTTTATTGTATCTTTGTATTGTTGAAATTGCGCCAGTTCTTATTTTGGTAAAATTGATTATCAATTCCTTATAAAAACGGATGAACACAGATCAGATAATAAATGCTAATTCGGAACCCACAATGAATAAAATGTTTGTTGAAGGTCACCGGGAGGTTAAGTGTATTTTGGTTTCGCAACCTAAGCCTGCTGACAAATCTCCTTATTATGAATTGGAGAAAAAGTATAATATTACCATTGATTGGAGGTCTTTCATTCACGTAGAACCTGTTTTGGCGAGAGATTTCAGAAAATGTAAGGTTCGCATTGAAGATTTTTCCGCCGTCGTGCTAACCAGCAAAAATTCGGTAGATCATTTCTTCCGAATGGCAGAAGAAATGAGGGTTAAATTATCTTTAGACTTGAAATATTTTTGTCTCACGGAGGCTATTGCCAATTACCTTCAAAAATTCATTATCTATCGAAAGAGGAAAGTGTTTGTTGGAAATCGCGGCATTGAAGATTTAAGTCAAGCAATAAAACGAAATAAGACGGAAAAATTTCTAGTCCCCTGTTCTAATCTTGGGGCGAAAGATGTGTGTAAATATTTAGATGAAAATGAGTTAGACTGGCAGGAAGCCATTATGTTCAATACTGTAAGTTCTGATTTATCTGATTTAAGCGACGTTACCTACGACATTCTGGTTTTTTTCAGTCCTCAGGGAATTGAGTCCCTTTACGATAATTTTCCAGACTTTAAGCAAAATGATACCAGGATTGCTGTATTCGGAAATTCTACCAGACGGGCTGTGGAGGAAAGGAGTTTAGTAGTAAATATTCAGGCTCCATCCGTTATTTCACCTTCTATGACGGCTGCTTTAGAGCAGTATCTTCAAAAATCTAATAAAGTAGTCGTGTAATTACTATTTCCATGAAAACGGACTGGGTTGGGGATTTAACAGAGAAGCTATCCATTGGCTCTTTACCTGGAACAAAGGCTCATAGTAAAATGATACACCCCCATCGTTCTATGGAAATTCCCCCGGAAAATGCAAAACTAGCTGGTGTTATGGCTCTTCTTTATCCAAAAGAAAGTTCATGGCAAATGGTTCTCATAGAACGACAATCATTCGACGACAGAGATCAACATAAGGGTCAAATATCATTTCCAGGGGGAAAATTTGATGCTACCGATGATAATTTGATCAATACGGCCATTAGAGAAACGCAAGAAGAAATTGGTGTTTTCTCTGACAACATACAAATACTCGGATCTTTAACGCCTATTTATATTTCCGTCAGTAATTTTCATGTTTTTCCATTTATCGGCGTGATGAATTTTGCGCCTATTTTTAAGCCTCAATGGTCAGAAGTAAAGGAAATTATAGAAATCCCCATGCTAGATTTGTTGAATCCACAATACCAGAAATTAGCAGATATTCAGATACATAAGGATTTTGTATTGAATGATGTTCCCTGTTTTAGTATAAAAGAAAAGATAATCTGGGGGGCTACGGCGATGATTATAAGTGAAATTGCGGACTTAATTTCTCCCTATAAAGCTATATTATGAGTGATGATATCAAAAAACCATTAGGTACTAATATTCCGATGCCAAAGGAATTAATGGGGAAGCAATTTTATACCCAGGAAGAAATGGTAATGAAATCGGCCAAGCTCGATAAACTTTTTTTTGGTATCCCACTGGAGAGTACGCTTCAGGAAAACAGAGTTCCTCTTGTTCCCGCCTCTGTAGCAACCTTGGTGGCTCAGGGTCATCAAGTTATTATCGAAAGAGGTGCAGGATTAAAGGCTCATTTTTCAGATAGAGATTATGCTGAAGCCGGTGCTGAAATTGCGGAAAATAGAGAACAGGTCTATAAAGCGGCCGTCATTTTAAAGGCAGCTCCTCCTACTAATGAGGAAATCGAATTAATGTTTGCCAACCAAATTCTTATATCACCCTTACAAATGCCTACTTTAAATGCTACGTATTTTCATAAATTAAGGCAAAAAAGGGTGCTGGCCCTGGCTATGGAATATATAAAGGATGAATCAGATACTTTTCCCCTTGTGAGTATCATGAGCGAAATGGCAGGTATTGAAGCTATGCTTACCGCAGCAGAACTACTTTCGGTGAATGCAGGGGGAAATGGTGTACTTTTGGGTGGTATTTCGGGGGTTCCCAGTGCCAAAGTGGTTATTCTCGGTGCAGGTGTTGTTGCTGAATATGCTTCCAGAGTGGCCATCGGTCTGGGTGCTGAGCTGAGGATTTTTGATAATGATGTTTATAAATTAAAGCGCCTCCAAAATCAGGTCGGAAGGCAATTATATACCTCTTCTCTCAATCCAATTTATTTGCAGGAAGAATTAGTTTCCGCTGATGTTGTTATTGGAGCTATTCACTCAAAATCGGGTCGAACCCCTGTTATTGTGAGTGAGGAAATGATACAAAAAATGAAGCCTGGTGCTGTAATTATCGATGTTAGTATAGACCAGGGGGGCTGTTTTGCTACTTCAGAGGTTACCACTTTGCAGTCGCCTTCCTTTATTAAATATGGTGTGATTCATTATTGTGTACCAAATATTACGTCAAGAGTACCACGAACGGCATCAATGGCCATAAGTAACATACTTACACCTATTTTATTACATGCCGCCTCCGCAGGGGGCATCGAATCCTGGTTGTTTAACAATCCTGGCTTACGTCACGGCGTTTATACCTATAACGGTTATTTGTGTAATGCTTATCTTGGAGAAAGATTTGACATGAAAGCAACCAACCTCGATCTCATTATTACCTCACAAGGTTAATGAGTTGCTTATAAATTTAATCCATCAAGAAGCTTAGCCAAAGAAACTTTTAATATGACAACATCCTCAACTTGGGCAACAGTTAATCGCTCTTGTTTTAAGATGTCCCTATCGCGAAGTTTTACGGTGCCATTTTCTAAGGTATAAAATCGATGGTAAGGCAAAACAGGGTGCCGATAGCAACCCTGTTGCTTACAAATTTAATCCATCAAGAAGCTTAGCCAAGGAAACTTTTGATCTGACAATATCCTCGACCTGGGCAACGGTTAATCGCTCTTGCTTCAAGGTATCCCTGTCGCGAAGCGTAACGGTTCCATTTTCTAAGGTGTCAAAATCGACGGTTAGGCAAAACGGGGTACCGATGGCATCCTGCCGTCTGTAACGACGACCGATGGCATCTTTTTCGTCATATTGGCAAGAAAATTCTTTCTTAAGTTTATTGTAAATCGTTTTTGCGGCGGTGGTTAGTTCCTCCTTATTTTTCAATAGAGGTAAAATGGCTATTTTAACAGGCGCTAACGCAGGATGCAATGTTAGAACTACCCTGGTTGATTCCTTGCCGTCGGCATCGGGAATAACTTCCTCGCAATAAGCATTTGATAACATGGCAAGAAACATACGATCGCAACCAATAGACGTTTCAACTACGTAAGGTGTATAACTTTCGTTAAGTTCAGGGTCAAAATACTGTAATTTTTTACCTGATAATTCTTGATGGCTTTTTAAGTCAAAATCGGTACGGGAGTGTATTCCTTCCAGCTCTCTGAAGCCAAAAGGAAACTCAAACTGAATATCGACAGCAGCATTGGCATAATGAGCCAGATTGTCGTGGTCTTTAAATCGCAGTTTATTCTGCGGTGTTCCAAGCGCTAAATGCCATTGCATTCTAAACTTTTTCCAGGTATCATACCAGGTCATTTCCTCACCCGGGCGGATGAAAAATTGCATTTCCATTTGTTCAAACTCCCTCATTCGGAAAATAAATTGCCTGGCTACAATCTCATTTCTAAAGGCCTTTCCAATTTGAGCTATACCAAAAGGAACTTTCTGCCTGGTTGTTTTTTGAACGTTTAAGAAGTTTACAAAAATCCCCTGAGCCGTTTCAGGTCTGAGGTATAACTTAGCCTCTTCGCCAGAGATGTTTCCCAATTGAGTATAAAACATGAGATTAAATTGCCTTACATCGGTCCAGTTCTTAGAACCATTATCAGGATCGGTAATTTCCTCATCGGCAAGAATAGCCCCCAATTCAGCCATATTCCCGTCGCGCATGGCGTTTGCAAGCCGGGTAGCTAAATTCGTTGCTTTCTCTACATTGGCTAAAACTCTTTCGTTTGTTTTTCTGAACAATGCTTCATCAAAGTTTTCACCAAAACGCTTTATTGCTTTTTCAACTTCCTTGTCAGCTTTTGCGATATACTTTTCTATCTGATCTTCTACTAAAACATCGGCACGATATCTTTTTTTGCTGTCCTTATTATCGACGAGAGGGTCATTAAAGGCATCGACATGTCCTGAGGCTTTCCAAATCTTTGGGTGCATGAAGATAGCGGAATCCAATCCTACAATATTTTCCTGCATTTGAACCATCGCTGCCCACCAATACTGCTTAATATTATTTTTTAGTTCTACCCCATTTGGACCATAGTCATATACGGCGCTTAGGCCATCATAAATTTCACTTGAAGGATAAATAAAGCCGTATTCCTTTGCGTGTCCTGTGATTTTTTTAAATAAATCAACTATTTCCTGTGCCATTGGATTGGTTTTAAACAAAATAAACTAAAAAAGCGTTGCAAAAGTACATTAAAACACAGTAATACAATGAAACAATCACGCCTATTTTCTTATTTGTTTTGCCTCCTGGCATTGTCCTTTGTCCATTCTCTGGCTGCTCAAAAATCTATTTCAGTAGCCTCTTTTACTGAAATAGTGTTGACAGGAAGTATGAATGTCGTTCTCAAAATCGCTGAAAAAGAGGAAGTGCTTATTGAAACGGTAGGAATAGACATTGAAGATATTGGTGTAAATGTAAATGGTGGTGTACTTAAAATAAATGCATTAAAAGCATTTAAAAACAAAAACATTGAAATAAATATAACCATCTACCATAAAGATTTATACGAAATTTCGGCATCTGCCGGCGCTATTGTTACAAAGGGAGAGACTTTAAATGGAGATAAACTGGATTTGGACGTATTGAGTGGAGCAAAAATTTCTATGGACGTCAATGTTAAATCTTTAAAAGCTTTTACTGCATCAGGAGCAAGTCTGTTGTTGAGTGGTAAGGTGGAATCAGGGCAACTAACGGCGGCAACGGGAGGAATGATAGATGGTAAGAAATTGGAAGTGGAACGGGCTTTCGTGGTTTCTTCAACGGGTGCAAGCATTTTGGTCAAAGCTATTTCAGAACTTGACATACGATCAAACGCCGGGGGAAATGTAACTTACTATGGCACACCGGTAAAGAAAACGATTAAAAAAGTAATGGCGGGTGAAGTGGTTAATGAGTACTAGTTCATTCGAACAAATGGATTATGTTTTTTTTCATAACCAATAGTAGTGAAATCTCCGTGTCCTGGCCAGACTACTGTATTTTCTGGTAGTCTAAATAACTTTTCTTTGATCGATTCCATTAATAATTTATGATCACAACCGGGTAAATCGGTTCTTCCGATACTTTCTCGGAATAGCACATCTCCGGCAATTAGAAAATGGTCTTTTTCACAGTAAAAAGATAAACTTGCCGGGGAGTGTCCCGGCGTTAAAATGGTTTTTAATTGGCTGTTTCCAAAGGTTACTACATCGCCTTCTTCTAAAAAAAGGGAAGCAACAGGTGATGGTTCCGTGTAGGGAATGCCATAGCTGGCGGCAACAATGGCACCCTTTTCAAGCATCCCAAGTTCTCCTTTATGTATTTCCAGCGGCAGATTAAAGTGGTCAGCTACAAATTTATTCCCTAATATATGGTCTATGTGACAATGGGTATTAATAAGTCTGACCGGCTTTACTTTCAATTTATCCAGGGTATGAAGCAATTCATTTTTTTCCTGTTCGTTAGAACAACCTGGGTCAAATATAACGCCTTCGCCCGTTTCATCATAAACGATGTAAGTGTTTTCCTGAAACGGATTGAAAGTTAAAAAGGTAACATTAGCCATGTCTGATAGATTAAAATGTGTAAAGTTAGGAAGTCAGGTAACAAAGATTAAACAGATAGGGTAAATAATTGTTAATTTTAATACGCAAATGATTAGATTTGGAATAACCACCGCACTCTCATATTTCTTCTAAATGATTTTATAGAGCAACCAATATGAATAATACGCAGCTTTTTATCGGTTTGGTATGTTTTTTACTTTCCTCCTTTTCCCTCTTATCTCAGGGAACGCAGGTAGAATTTGGGAAAAATAGAGTCCAGTATCATCGCGATTTTGACGAATGGTCTCAGTATGAGAGTGATAATTTTGTTGTTTTTTGGTATGGAAGGTCCAGGAATATTGGGGAAGCGGTAGTTCAATTAGCAGAATATGATTTTGATGAAGTGCAGCGCAGTTTAGAACACAGGATGAATGAAAAGGTCCAGATAGTAGTGTATGCTGATCTTACTGACTTTAAACAGAGTAACATAGGGCAAGAGGAGGTTTTTGGTAATGTGGCAGGGCAAACTAAAATTATTGGAAATAGTCTTTTTGTTTATTACGACGGTGACCATTCCCATCTAAGGAAGCAAATAAGGGAGGGAATTGCCTCCGTTTACCTAAATACCATGTTATTTGGGGCCAATTTTCAAGAGGTCATTCAAAATGCCGTTTCATTGAATCTGCCTCTTTGGTTTACGCAAGGTTTAGTTGCTTATTTAGGTGAACCATGGAATACGGATGTGGATAATGCACTGAGAGAGGAAATGTTAGACCCAAAGTTCAAGGGTTTTGGCAGCCTAGCTTCGTCAAATCCCAGATTAATGGGTAATGCGCTATGGTATTTTATCAGGACGCAATACACGCCCAAAACGGTGTCAAATTTACTTTATCTGACCCGAATAAATCGAAGCGTTGAAGGTGGATTTCAATATGTTATGGGTGTTTCTTTAAATGAGATTGTTTTGCGTTGCGAACGTTTTTTTCTTGAAAAATATAAAGCTGACCAGGCTTCCAGGAAAATGCCGCCGCCTTCTACCATACCCATAAAGAACAAAAAGCAGGTTCCTGTGTCAAAGGCCAGCGTTTCTCCCAATGGGCGTTTTATGACCTATTTAACAAACGACAAGGGCAAGATTAAACTCTATCTGCAGGAGGTGTCTGGCGAAAATAGAACCCTTATTTACCGACAAGGTGTAAAAAATGTCTTTCAAGCTACGGACTACCAGTATCCCCTGGTTTCCTGGTCGCCATCGGGAAAAGAGTTGGTTATTCTGACTGAAAAAAAGGACAAATTATCTCTGGGAACGTATAATGTTGAAACAAAAAAATTAACGAAAGAACCTTTAGCTGAACAATATCAACGTATTTATAGCATGGATTTTTATGATCCTTTTACGCTGTTGTTTAGTGCTGATGTGAGTAGCCAGGCCGATATTTTTCTGTATTCTGTAAGAACGCGTCAAACGCAAAGAATCACCAATGATTATTTTGACGACAAAGATGCGTCTGCAGTAAATATTGGAAATAAACGAGGTATTCTATTCGTGTCCAACAGAGAGGACAGTCTTTTGAGAGCCGTTAGAAGGGATACTTTACTTCCGTTAAAGCCTTTCGATGTTTTTTATTACGATATGGAAACCAGGGGAAATGAGTTAGTTAGAGTAACTAATACCCCTTTTGCCAACGAAAGAAAGCCTATTAGCTTAGATACTACTCATTTTGCCTTTCTAAGTGACCGTTCCGGTATAATGAATAGGGAAACAGGTTTTCTTGAAACGTATATCCATCATATTACCAGACATGTTATCCTAAAAGACGGTATACATCTAAGATTTGATGCTGATTCCATTCCCAGTGGGTTTGACACAATCCTTATTGACAGCATTTATCTTGAGCCTGTGTATAAAAAAAGAGCCTTTACCGGTCTGAATTCAAATTTTGACAGAAATATTTTAGATCACTACGATGCGAATGGCAATAATGTTTACTCTTTATTATACAGAGAAAAAAAATATCAGATTATCAGTGAGTTAGTTGATCCAACGGTTTGGGTAAAATCAGCTAAAGTTAGAGGAATGGAAAATTCTTCCCTGCCTGTTTTAGCCTTACCCAATATAACGCCCTCGGGACGAGAAATAGCAAAGAAATCGGAGATTAACGCGAAGGAAGAGCCTCTTGATGAAAAGTATTTATTCCAAACACCTTTTGGCGCGCCGGTTAAGAAAATAGAATCTTCAGCACCTATTCCAACAGACCAGACACCTTCTGGCTTATTAAGTGGGAATAGTACTTTTCAAAAGCCCGTATATCGTCTGCGGCCTACTCAGTTAATTCCCTACAGAACCCAGTTTCATACCGATTATGTGGTCACGCAAATGGATAATTCTTTATTATTTGGTGGTTTAGATCAATTTGCAGCTACGACTGATGGGTTTACTGTGCCACCCGCCGGAATGCTGATGAAAGTGAATTTAAAAGATTTGTTCGAAGACCATGAGTTTGAAGGGGGAATAAGGGTTCCTACCGCTTTCAATGGCGCAGAATATTTCTTCCTCTACCATAACAGAAAACATAGATTAGATAAAAGATGGGCCTTTTACATGAAAGATCAAAGGAATAAGTCAGATGCCAACTCATATATTCCGCAAAGAGATAGGTATAACATATTATTGGGTCAATTTACCCTTAGATATCCTTTAGACATATTTAGAAGTTTAAGAGGAAGCGTAACTTTGAGAAGAGATCAAAATGTTCCTTTAGCCACAGACGCAGCTAGCTATACCAGGCAAGTTGCTGCTCAACCAAGGATTGGAGCCAGATTAGAATATGTGTTTGATAATTCTTTGGAGACGGGACTTAATTTAAGGTCAGGTGCCAGATATAAGTTTTTTGCTGAATTTGTAAAGAAATTTGACTTTTCAACCAATGAAAACGGCGGGCAATCTCTAACTTTTAGTAAAGGAGTAATGAGCATATTAGGCGTAGATGCCCGTTTTTACCAACCGATACTCAAACATAGTGTTTGGGCAACCAGAATTGCTGGCGCTACAGTAGCTGGTTCAGAAAAAATATTATATTTTTTGGGTGGTGTTGATAATTGGTTAATGCCTCAAAGAGATGACGAAATTTCTATTCCTCCAGGGGATTTTGCCTTCCAAACTTTGGCTGCCAATCTTCGCGGATTCAAATTAAATACCAGAAATGGGAATAATTATCTTCTTATCAATAGTGAATTAAGAGTTCCCGTTGCTAAATACATTTTTAAGAATATATCTTCGCAATTAATACGAAATTTTCAAATCGTTGGATTCTTTGATGTAGGTTCGGCCTGGACAGGTTTTAATCCTTATCGCGCAGATAATCCGTTAAACACCACGACATACAAAGAGGGAGAAACCATCACTGTAACGGTTAACTATTTCCGGGATCCTATCGCTGCGTCTTATGGGGTTGGCTTGAGAACCAAATTATTTGGTTATTTCGTGCGTGCTGATTATGGCTATGGGATAGAAACCAGAATAATTCAAAAACCTATTTTGCATATATCCATGGGTCTGGATTTTTAAATGGGATTGATTTTTTCGTTTAGCACCTTTTTGCGAATCCAGTTTGGAACCACTATAGCACCTATGAATAAGTAAATATAGTAGCCTAGTAAACGCCAAACAGTTGCTGTTAGGGTGGCGACGGTACTATTGGGTATATAATCGATAAGAAACCCTCCAAATAACACTTCGACAAAGCCGGCTCCACCTGGAGTAGGGCTAAAAAGGGTGATTAAAAACATCGCTTCAAGTCTGGCAAATAATTGAACAAGATCTGTTATTTCCTGGGAAATTTCAGGGTTAAAGGCCAGTATTACTGCAAGAAGGAGCAAAAAACGAGTACTCCAGGCGCCAATGGTTGCTATTAAGGCGCGAAAATGCCATTGTCCTGGTTTTATTTTTAATTCTTTGCTTGCCAGTAATATTTCATTGCCAACACGCTCGGCATCATTTCTCCATTTTTTAGTGAAGGAAAAACGAGTTAAGGTTAATAAAAAATCTTTCATTCTAATAGGACGCAAAAACAAGCCATAGAAGAATAAAAAGGTGTAACAAAACATAAACAAGTAGGAAAAAATAAAATAATTGCCCCAGCCTCCAAGATCGTTGAATCCGTGTATATTAGGTCTTATGATGATACCTCCAAAAATAAAAAACAGGATGGGTATGGAAAATAAAAAGAATAAACCATCCAGTACAATGGTATATAGGACAATAGTTGCCGTTTTAGCAAAAGATAGTTTTTCTTTGGCAAGCAAGAAAAAGGCAACGGCTGATCCACCAACGCTAGTAGGTGAAACAGCAGAACTAAATTCCCATATAAAAATTAATTCAATACATTTTTTAAAATTAAATTCTTTGTCACTGAGAGAATACAATCGGAATGAATACGAAATATGGTGTATAAATAGAAAAACTATGGCAATGCTTAACCAAAATAGCGTGAATCCATTCCATGAAATATTTTTAATGTCCTTCCATTCCACTTGTTTCCATACCAAATAGGCTACGGTAAAAATGCCAATGATGATAGGAATAATAATCTTGTTCAGATGGATAGACTGTAAAATAGCCTCCTCTTTTTTGTTTTCAGTAATGGGAAAATTCTCTTTTTGCATCT
>CAMDWC010000067.1 GCA_945878825.1 Haliscomenobacter hydrossis DSM 1100 | reverse complement strand
GGTGTCTGTAACCTTTGGGCATCCCTATTTATGTCAATATCCTGAACATTTCGGCGGGTATAACGCTCTGCACCATCCGGATTGAGCATCGGAACCACATGAATGGTAAGTTTTGACAGCATTTTATCCCTGAAACCATCAAATTCGTCATGTCGTTGCATAAAACGTAAGATATCAAACAGAGCCATCGTAGCTGTAGGTTCGTCCCCATGCATTTGAGACCAAAGCAGAACGGAAACTGGCCCATTTCCCATGGTGGCGCTGTAAATATTTCTATCCTCCAACGATTTTCCTAAAACCCTTAATCTATAGGCTGCGGGAAGCGCATTCAATAAAGGAACAATATCGGCATGCTTAAACCTTCTCTCCTTCAACATGGGTTCTTTATATCGATTATGCGAGGCATAAAGAGCCATTTCATCAGGAAAATCAACTGTTTTTAAAATGCTGAAGCTTAAAAATAAAAAGGCGAAAAAGCTAAGTAGCGCAAGAGGAAATACATTTTTCATGAAGTATTATTTTGTAAATTGAATCAAAATAAATCATTTTAGTGTTATTAAAGTCTAATCTGATTAAATTTGCAAAAAAAATAATGAATCAGCTAATTTGGCTTAACCAATTGGATCAACTTACTGAGGCTGTTATTTCAGATTTCGGTTTACTTAGACACGAAGACCTTCATTTTAAACCCGAGGCCAACCGCTGGAGTATTGCTGAAAATCTGGCTCACCTCATTGTGGTCAACAGGACTTATTTTCCGCTGATAGAACAAATAAGGAATAATACTTACAAAGTGCCCTTCCTTGGTAAAATTCCGTTTTTACCCAAATTATTTGGTTCCGTTCTCATCGAATATGTTAAACCTGAAGAGGAGGAAGCGAAGGTCAAAACGTTCCCTATTTGGGAACCCTCCCTTTTAATCGACGAGGGACCTATTCTGGAGATTTTTGAAAAGCATCAGCAGACCTTAAGAAGAGTCCGCATTCAATGCGAGGCCCCCATTCAGCGTAAACAAATTATTGCTTCCCCAGCCAATAATAACATCGTGTACTCTTTAGAAGACGCATTTGATGTTATTCTTCTGCACGAACAACGACATTTAATACAAAGTAAAGCCGTTTTAGCTTTGCTGGATAAAAACCTAATATGACTTTAACTAATTTGTCTTCTACCCTTTTGCCGGAACAATTTGATAACGACCCATTTCAAGTAAAAAAATATACGCTTAAAAATGGCTTGCAGGTATTTTTAAGCATAAATCCTTATCAACCAACCCTTAGCACTCAGATTGCAGTTCGTGCGGGTTCAAAACACGATCCTGCGGAAACGACAGGCCTCGCTCATTATATGGAGCACATGCTTTTTAAAGGGACTTCAAAAATTGGCACTGCTAACTGGGAAGAAGAAAAAGTGTTGTTGGAGGAAATTGCTGACCTATATGAAAAGCACCGAAATGCCTCTACAGATGAGGAGCGTAAAGAAATTTATCAGCTCATTGACCAAAAATCATATCAGGCTGCTAAGTTAACTATCCCTGGTGAATATGATAAATTAGCCTCCTCTATTGGCGCCAAAGGAACCAATGCCTACACCTGGTTTGAACAAACGGTGTATCTAAATGCCATTCCAACCAACGAATTAGAGCGTTGGATTTCCCTCGAAGCGGAGCGTTTCTCCCAACTTACCCTTCGTTTATTTCATACGGAACTAGAGACTGTTTACGAGGAATTTAATATTAGTCAGGACAAAGATATTCGTAAGGTGAGCAACCTGCTTCATGCCGGCTTATTTCCCAATCACCCTTATGGTACACAAACGACCATAGGCAGTGCGGAACATCTTAGAAATCCATCGCACTATAATATCCATAAATTCTTCAGCACCTATTATGTTCCCAATAATATGGCGATCATTCTGGCCGGCGATCTGGATGCTGATAAAACGATTGCGCTCATTGAAAAATATTGGGGTTCCAAAGTCACCGCTGACCTTCCCGCTTTTAATTTTGACGAGCAACCTCCCATCACGGAAGTTAAAAGAATGGAGGCACTGGGTCAGGAATCTCCATTTATTCAAATGGCCTGGCGTTTGCCTGGTGCCAATACTGAAACGCCCTATTTACTAAGTCTTATTCAACATTTATTTTATAATCAGCAGGCAGGATTACTCGATTTGAACATAAATCAGCAGCAACTTGTCCTGGAATCTGAAGCATGGACCTGGTTTCACGAAGATTATTCTGCGTTCGGCTTTTATGGAAAACCACGGGAAGGTCAGACGCTGGAGGAGGTTGAGGCCCTTTTATTGGACCAATTAGATATCTTACTGGAGGGAAATTTTCCCGATTGGTTACCCGAAGCGGTTTGCAATGATTTCCGCCTGGGTGAACTAAAATCTTTACAGTCAAACGAGGCCAGAACAGGCAGTATCACCCAAGCTTTTATCCTTGGTATTCCCTGGAAAAAATTTGCAACTAGGGTTAGCGATATGATTCATTTTAGTAAGGAAGAAATCATCCTTTTTGCTAAAAAATACATACACCGGGACAATTATGTGGTTGTTTATAAACGAAAAGGCGACGATCCTTCTGTGATAAAAGTCGAGAAACCTCCCATCACGGCGGTGGATATAAACAGAGACGGTTTCTCGAATTTTGCCAATGAATTTCTATCTACTGCGTCTCCCAGGTTAACCCCTGTTTTTGTTTCTTATCAGGAAAATATTAAGCAAGACGAGTTATTTCCAGGCATACCTATTCATTATGTAAAGAATCCTGATAATGATCTCTTTCGTTTAGATTTTATTTATCCAATGGGAAAAATGCACGACCCGCTTCTTCCCATCCTTTTTAAATATCTGCCCTATCTTGGGACTAAAGATATGCAACCGTCTGAAATACAACAGGCATTTTTCAGACTTGGCATTTCTTTTGACGTGAGTATGGAGGAAGAACGTTGTTACATTTCCCTTTCAGGCTTAGAAAAATCAATGGAGGAGGCACTTATTTTATTAGAAAGAATAATAAATGGTGCTGTTCCAAATGCGGATAAACTTAAAAATGTTGCTTCCGACATTATTATTAAACGGGAAAATGCGCTCAGGGACCGAGCTTATATGCTGAGGAATGCCTTAGGTTCTTATGCCCGTTATGGTGTAGCATCTCCTTTTAATTTTCGATTAAATAAGGAGCAACTTCTTCCATTGGACCCGGAAAATATTGTTCAGAGAATTCATCAGTTAAACCAACACGAACACTCTGTTTATTACTTTGGCAGTAACGATTTCGACAAGGTTATCCCCATTTTAAGAAAGCACCATATCGTGCCGTCGGAAAGAATGGCTGCACCTCCTAGTAAATTGTTTTTACAAGTTCCAAATACGGAGAATCAGGTGCTTTTTTACAATTTCCCCATTGTACAAACCGATTTAATGTGGATTTCCAAAGGAACTCCTGACTTTAATCTCGAAGAACATTTCATGAAAGAATGGTATAACGAATATTTCGGATATGGCCTGTCCAGTATCGTTTTTCAGGAAATCAGGGAGTCAAAAGCGCTGGCTTATTCGACGTATGCCTTCTATACTTCTCCAAGAAAAAGACAGGAAGCCCATTATTTGCAAGCATATATTGGTACTCAGCCCGATAAATTAGCTGATGCGATACCTTGCCTCAACGAATTACTACAAAATATGCCTATAGTTCCCGCTCAAATGGAAAATGCGAGAATATCTATTTTAAAAAGACTGGAAAGTGAGCGAATGACGCCTGGCGGGATTTATTGGAATTACAGAAAAACACAGGATTTGGGGCATTCTCAAGACCTGAGAAAACCTCTTTACGAGCGATTAAATGACGCCAACGGCAACGATTTATCGTCCTTTCAAGAGCAATACGTAAAAAACAGGAATTATACCCTTTTAGTTATGGGGAATAAGGAAAATATTGATTTTTCTTTGCTGGAAAAATACGGACCTGTAACGAGGTTAACAGAAGAAATGGTATTTTCCGAAAAAGCGATATAAACCTTATGTCAGTGCTATCTGATGCCTGGGATTATTTTCTTCATCCACCAATTTCAGCCATTTCTCCCCTACCTAACGAGGAATGGCTAAAAAAGGGCGTTAATGTTCTTTTAAAAAGAGATGATTTACTCTTTGTTCCATCCCATCCGGAAATAGCGGGAAATAAGTGGAGAAAACTGTGGGGCACTTTCGCCCATTACGACCGGGAAAGTAGCTGGCCTTTAATTACGCAAGGTGGCATGCATTCTAATCACCTGGTTGCCTTAGCCGCCGCTGGTCATTTTCTGGGTGTAAAAACAGTGGGAATTGTTAGGGGAGAAAATAACATTGACCTGAGTCCCACGCTTCAGAAAGCTGTAAATTATGGCATGGAACTCCATTTTATTTCCAGAAATGAATACAAAGCGTTAGCTTCTGATTGTTTACCCCCTTTTTTATTGGACAAATATCCTCATTTTCATTTTATCCCTGAAGGGGGAAGCAATGAAGCTTCAGCGCTGGGAATGGGGCATTTAATGAATGAATTGAATGACTCTTTCCCCAGGGAAGAACTGAAAAGTGGAAAACTTATAGCGGCCGTTTCCGTTGGAACGGGTGGCACCATTAAAGGTCTTCATGCCTATAATGAGCGAGGTATCCCCTTACTTGGTATTTACGTGTTAAAAGGTTTTTCAGAAAATACCCTGGGGCAAGGCCTTGATTTGCAGTACGATTTCCATCTGGGTGGTTATGCAAGGTATCATGAAGGACTGATCGCATTTATGCACGATTTTTACCTGCGTTATCACATCGTTTTAGATCCTGTTTATTCAGGAAAGTTATTGTATGCTTTGAACGAACTCATCAAGAGTGATTACTTTGAACCTGACACTACCCTGGTAGCCATTCACACGGGTGGACTTCAGGGTATTGAAGCCTTTAATAAAAGATACCAAACTGCTTTGCCATTACCTATAAACTTGTCATCCCCACTCTGATGCCATCTTCGTATTTAACAATAAAAGCTTTTGAAAATCCCTTTTTAATACAAACAGCTTTAATATTTTTGGCTTCCGACACATCGGAAAATGGACCAATCAAGACTCTAAACAGCTTTTTTTCAATCAAAAATTCTGTATAAACTCTTCCTGCATTATAAAGTAGATTATACTTATCCATTTGCACCTTATCTGTAGCTTCGAGCTGAATCTTATAACTTGTTCCGGGAAATCGGGGAGAATCTGTTTCATATTCCCCATTATCATGGGGAGAAATACCCTTTGCCCTATAAACTTCCGGTGCGGAGGTCACTGGAATCACAGGTTGTTTGTTGTTTTCCTTCTTCTCTATTACTTCAGGTTTTAGCCTAAATAATAATTTCATTGTACCATTTGAAGGTTCAGACATTTTAAATGGTTGCTCTTCCTGTTGAAATCCAGGTGCCTGAATGCGTATTACGTAATCACGAGAAGGTAAAACATCCAGCGATATTTTAGAAACATAAACGTAATCTCTGGAAAGCTGGGGTAAGTTATTTTCTTTTATATTTTCGAACAACTTAAGAGAAAAGCCAGGAATCATTTTTCCTTCCAAGTCTGTAACCTCCACCGACAATTTTAAAATAGTAGCTTTAACACTGAAATGAAAAATATCATTATCTGTCGTTACCCCTTTTTCACTTTCAAAAATCCTATTTGAAGTCAACCAACCTGATTTTCCATCCGCTAACAAAGAAAAATGGAGGTCATCGGCTGGTGAATTATAAGGAAGCCCTATATTTTTCACCTCCCCCCAGGAAGACATGGTACCTGTAGATGAAAAGATATCCAGGCCGCCTAAAGAAGGAAAGCCATTGGAAGAGAAATACAAAGTGTTATTTTTAGTATGATAAAAAGGAGAAAGTTCGTCGTTTTGAGTATTGATAGACGGTCCGGCATTTACAGGAGGCAAAAAGGAAGCGTCATCTGCTGAGGCATCCCGGGAAACGAACCAAATATCTATACCGCCTCTACCCTCCGGTCTATCGGAAGCAAAATACAGGATTTCCCGTCCATTTTTAGTTACCACATTAGGATGGGTTGCCGTAAAACCCTTCAAATTTACATCATCAGATAAACGCACGGGTTGTGACCAGGAAGCGCCCACCTTTTTCATTCTGTAGATCTCGCATCTTGTCAAACGATTATTATATAAACCGTCATTGGAACAGATGGTAAAATAAAAGCGCGTACCATCGGCATTAAAACTACCTGTGGAGACCTGACCATTTGGAACAAGAGGAAAAGAGGAAGGGATAACTCCTTTTTTCCACTTTTTATCTTGGGTAGCAGAGGCCAGAATAGTTGATTTTCCGCTAGCCGTGGAGGCATAATAAAGATAATTTTCCTCCATTTGGGAAACGGCAAATTCATCTTTACCCGTATTTAACCCAATGGGTCTGGATAACGCGATGTCGTCTGCCACATTTTCAGCCAGCTTCATTCCGAGCGAACACCCATCCAATTCAATAGCTACCATTTCTTCCCACAAAGGTTTTTCCGACCCTTCGTATAGTTTCAGGAACAATTTAAAAGCTTTAATGGCTGCAACGTACTGCCCGTCCTGTTTTAAACATTTGGCATATTTGTAAATAACATTATCAAATTTATTGACATCATTCTTAATTTTCAGATAGAAAGAGGCAGCACTTCGATAATCTCGTTGTTGATAATAATTTTCAGCGGCCTGAAAAGCATAATCCATTTTTTCTTTTTCATTATAAAGTTTCACCCAAATTCCGGCAGCCTGGCCATAATCACCTGTCTGATGAAACCTGTTTGCCAGGTCTTCCATTTCCTTAACGGACTGTGCAAAACCCCATATAGGCAGGAAGAATAAGAAACAAATCTTAAAATAACTTTTCAACACTTTGTATTTTAACTTTAACGTAATCATAAAATTATAAAGTTAACGCACTTACCAATTGATCTATTACGGTTGGATAGTAGTAATGCTCCAAAATTAGAACCTTTTTCGCAATATCCTCAGGCTGATCAGAGGGCAAAATCTCACATCTCTCTTGAAAAACGATAGAACCCTCATCATATTTTTCATTCACAAAATGAATAGTAATACCTGAATAGGCATCCTTTGCCAAATGGACAGCTTCATGGACAAAATGACCATACATTCCCTTACCTCCATATTTGGGAAGCAATGCGGGATGAATATTAATAATTCTATCAGGATAATGTTGAATTAAATAGGGGGGAATCAACCAAAGGAAACCAGCGAGCACTATAAAATCGATGTTGCGTTTGTCGAGTTCAACGGAAAGGTCTGTGGAGGAGTAAAAAGAATTTCTAGTAACAACCAACGTATCAATTGACGCCGCTCTGCCTATGTTCAACACCCCTGCTTCCTGTTTATTCGAGACGATGATACGAACACAAATATCTCTTCTATCAAAGAAATAATTTACTATTTTTTGAGCATTCGAACCAGCACCAGAGGCAAGAATAGCTATATTTTTTATTGACTTTGACATATATTGGGGTAGCAAATGCCTGCAAATATAAGCTAATTAAAAAGTCAAAATACCAAATCGAAAATTTTTACCTTTTTCACCGTAAATTATTTTTTTATCTTTTCCAAAGGCTGAGGTTAACCCGGGTTGAAAAAGCACGCCCTGTTCTTCATTGATAGCTATGGGGAAGCTTTCAGCCTTTCCGTTTTCATCGATGTGCGTAAGCGCTATAACCGATTGTAAGCCTTTGAACGTTCTGATTTTATTGGTTTTACTAAAATTTTTTCCGTTATCATTATAAATAACATAATTATCATTAGCGGTTGGAATAGCGGAAATAGAAGAATATTTCCCTTTATCGTTGAGTGTGCGCTGTTTTTTAGGAATTTTTTTTACCCAACTGACTTGCCCTTCCGCCGATAAATTAATGAGCAATAAGTCATTAAAATTATAATTTATTTGATTGGCACTGTAGCCTTCTTTAAAGGAAATATAATTCTCTTGTAAAATAACTTGCTCAGCAATTAACAAACCCCCACCTTCAGGTTCAGGGAGGAAACTCCTGATGTAATAATGCAAAAACTCCCCCTTATTTTGGGAAAGCTCATTCCATTCAAACTGCTGACCAACACGCACCCTGCCCATATCATACGCTTTGGCAAAAGCATGCAATTTACCCCCTGAAGCAGTTTGTTTATAAGGATCAATGGTAGTTAGGAACACCCCTCCGGCCGCCGCTTCCTTATTTTCGCTGTAAAAACCTATGCCAACCAATTTACCTTCATCGTTCAGATTTACCTGAAAATCGGTTACGATTTTACGTCTCAAACCAATTTGAAACTCCGTTTGAATTTTCCCGAATCCAGTAAAAGAGAGAATAATAAATTGAAAATTTGGTTTGCCCTTATCCACTGTGCGTTCGTAAGCAAATTGGGTATAACCGGTAATAAACACATCCCCTTCCGAAGAGAGCAGCACTTTTTCCGGATAATATTCCGCATAAACGTAAGGCAACTGAGTATCTTCATCCCAGCAAACCTCCATATTCTGGTCTAAAACAATGAGTCGTAGTCGCACTCTTTGCTGCCAGCCCTTTTTTTCTCTCAACAAAATGAGCAACCTTCCCTGTGTTGCGTCCACCTCCACATTTTGCCAATATTGATCCTTTTCTTTTTTAACATAGAGTACTTCGGAACCTGGTGCCAGTGATTCCTCATTTACAGCGATTAATCTGACATATTCTTTACCTTCAACGAGGGCCACTTTCCCTCCTTTCCAGGAAAAAAATTTCCTGAAAGCCTCGCCGGGATTCATTTTCAGCTTTCTATACAAACTCAGTGAACCGTCTTCATTATATTTTTCAAGATACATTTCGTCCCCTTTTCTGGCATATTTGCCATACCTCCAGGCATAGAAATGATATTCGTCAGCAATTACGCCTGCCATTTTAGCTTCAATGGGTTGTTGAAGCAGAGGTCCCCACGCTAAAGCCGGTAAAGCAAAATTTTGTGCTGACAGCAGGGTGAAATTCAATAAAATCCACAACGATAAGATATATTTCATAGTAGAATTTCGAGTAGAATAGCAAATTAGCCCAAATTGTTTTAAAATTAAACTTTATATCAATCCAAAATTTTTATTTCCTGATAAAATGTCTAAATTTCGTTTTAATAAATCAAAAGGAGATGATAAAAGGTATATTTTACAGTTTAGTGCTATGTATTTCCATTTCAACATTAAATGGAATGCCTTTTTTATATTTGATGATTCAACTTCCCCAGACAGGAGTGGAACAGGCTAATGCACCAGTAAGTTATGAAAACGTAGCCAGTCAAATAAAGCAAGATAAGGCCTACCGTTACAGGGTTATGGATTTATCCTCTGGAAACCCTTTTATTAACGCAAATGCAGCAAAAGAATTTAATATTGTTGGGGGTTATTCTGCGGCCAAATTAAGACGTTATGAAGACCTGATAAATTATCATATTTCCAATGGCAATCCTGCTGTTTATAACATGTTAAATACGAGATATTTAATTGAAAAAGGAGCAGATGGTCAAATTAGACCATCCGTTAATAATGGCGCATTAGGCACCGTATGGCTGGTAAAGAAAATCAGATGGGTAAATTCTCCTGAAGAGGAGATTGGTGCCTTGTACGCCTTTGATCCAAAAGAGGAGGCCATTGTTCATAAAGAATTTTCATCAAATCTGGAAGGTTTATACCCAACTGGGGAAGGTAAGATTGCCCTGAGTTCTTACTCGTCCGTTGAATTGAACTACGAAGCAGTTCTCAAAAGAGAAGAACTGGCCGTGTTTCCAGAAATATGGTATGGACCCGATTTGGGATGGGACGTTTTCATTAACGATAAAAAAGTAGCACCCGTTAGAGTAAATTATGCTTTAAGAGCCTTGCGCCTACCTGCAGGGTATAGTGAAATCCAATTTATTTTCCGACCAAAAAGTGTTTATATAGGCAGGCAAATATCCTCCGTATTCTCCTTCTTAAGTTTAGTCATGCTAGGATTTGTTGTATTCACAAGCATAAAGAAATCAATGGCTGAAGTGGATATAAAGGAGATACAATTGGAGAAAAAGCCATTGGAGGATAAAAAGAAGAAGAAGAAATAACCTCAAGCCGTCATTTCTGAAAGTAATCCAGCTAATTTTTTAGTTTGATTTATCACGGACCATTCCTCAGAAAATGAGGTGGACATTTCAATATCTTGTTTTTGCTTATAATTCTTGTAAAGAATTGAAAGCGATAACTTTATTTTTTCATAGTCTTCGTAATCACATACCGGATTACCGGGAACGGCTGCTATTATATTTGCAATTTCAGCGTTTGTATTCCCAATAAATAAAATGGGTCGCCTTAAAGCCATGTATTCAAATGATTTCCCGGGAATTCGTCCCTCCGCATTGCTTTGTTGATTTAATAGTAGGAGTAAAGCACGACTTCCTTGTGCCTTCTGCAAAGTTTCTTCCCTGGAGAGGGAACCTACATTTAGCACAGATGTCATTACACCTGCCTTATTTATTTCCTCCCAAATACTATAATCAATCTGTCCAATCAATTGAAGGCAGAAATCTTCCCGAAAAGATGGAAGTTCCTCCATTAATTCAGCTATGGCTTTAAAAAGATATACTGGATTCCGATCATACCCCATGATACCGAAATAGGTCAACGTGAATTTATCATCTAATTTTTTATCCAAGGCTACATAATCAGCCGGATCGAAGCCCCAATAAAGGACATCCACATTTTTTGCCCCAATTTCTTCCAGGCTTTTAGCCCATGCCTTACTTACAACAGTTAATTTATCAGCATATAAAAAAGCTTCCTGTTCCAGTTTATGATGATAACGATCAGCCCAAGGAGTTAATCTAAGTAATTGATAATAATCAACTTGTGTCCAGGGGTCTTGAAAATCAGCTAACCAGGGGATATTATATTTTTTCTTTAACAAGGTAGCAATTCGGGTATTACTGTGTGGTGGCCCATTACTAATAATGGCATCTACCTTATTGTTATCCAACCAATGAGACAAATATTTGACGGCGGGTTTAATCCAAAGTGCCCTGGCATCAGGAATAAAAAAATTACTCCTCACCCAAACGGCAAAATTATGCATCCAGTTAAGCTTGGACGGTTTAACATTGAACACATTATTGACGTTGGCCTTAGGAGACTGGAACGTCAAAATCTTATAAATGCCGTAAGGCTCAATAATAGGGCAAGTCAATACCGTAAGATCTGCTGGAATATCACTTACATTGGTATAATCAAAAGAAGGGTAATGCGCATTTTCGGCCGTAAAAATAATCGGTTCCCAACCAAAACTCGTCAGATATTTTGCAAATTTCAAGCATCTTAAAACGCCAATTCCACCAGAGGGAGGCCAATAATAAGTTATAATTAAAACTTTTTTACCCATTTTTATTCCTTGTAAATGACCTCTTCTTCATGATTGTCTGACGAAACGACCACAAAATAAAGAATAATTTCACCTTTTCCAAAATATAAACCCTCTTCCCAGAACGTTTCCATGTGCCTCTGACATACTTATAAAAATCAGATAAAAATGAAAACGGAAAAAATCAGTAATGAAATTGAATTGCTTGAATCTTTTAGCAAACAAGGTGAAAGCTATACTAACCAATCAGGAAGCTTTGGCTGGAGAAATCCTATAAGAGAGGATACAGGCCAAATTTTAGTGGACATAACTTCAAAAGCCTCACCCAAAAGAGTGCTTGAAATTGGCACTGCACATGGCCTTTCGACCCTCTACCTCGTTTGTGGTTTAAAAAAGGAGTTGAACCCGGTTATCGATACCATTGAATTTGACGGTCAGGTTGCTGAATCCACTCAACAAAGAATGACAAAATTGGAGGTTCCTGTAAAGGTTCATCATGGGGAAGCAATGGAAGTAATTGATCAACTCACTGGTTCTTATAACCTTGTATTCTTTGATGCGCAGAAAAACCATTATTACAAACAATTGAAATCTCTCATTTCCAAAGGATTAATAGGAAAAGGTAGTGTTATCCTCGCTGATAATGTGATTGACAGACAAACAGAATGTCAACCTTTTCTCGATTGGTTCACTGCAAATGATATACGTCACGAAATCATTCCAACAGAATGTGGCCTTTTAGTTGCTCAACTTTAAAAACACCAGACATGTCTAATCATCCCATTTCCCATAAACTGAAAACTTTTGGACCCTCCAAAAAAATAAATCGTGCCGGATTTTTACACATTGAAGGCGATCAAAAAATTTATCCCCCTTTTTTCGATTTAAATGCGATAGAACAACTTCGTGAAAATTGGGAAACGCAAGCGAACGATATTTTTATTTGCACGCATCAAAAAGTAGGCACCCATCTTACAAAACAGTTCGTCAGTGAAATACTTCGCGCCGTTTATTCCTATCCTGAAAGTAACCCAATGGCTAGTGGTGATATTGGACATGCTACTATTCCCTGGCCTGAGGTCATGGTATCCCAACACGGATATGCCCATTTTCAGGATTTTTTGTCAAAAACAGCAGATTCACCAAGGGTTTGGTACCTTCATTGTGAAAATGATGATTTGCCAATGAAAAAAATACATCCGGATTCCAAATTCATTTATGTGTATAGAAATCCCAAGGGTGCTGCCGTTTCTCAATTCTTTTTCTATAAATCCCATCCGCTTCTTGAAGTTACTCCAACAATCGAAATAGATGAATTTGTCACGCTATTTTTGGATGGAAATCTATATTTTGGAGATTATCATCAGCATGTTAGAAATTGGACTTCTAGTCCCGATCTGAGAATAAACAGGGACCATTTTATTTCATTAACCTACGAAGAACTTGTAGATAATAAAGTAAGCGCTACCAGGAAATTATGTTGGTTTCTAACGGGTAAAAATCTTCCAATGAAAAATATCAAGGAAATTATATTCGCTACAGATTTTCAAAACATGAAAAATAAGATTTCAGAAAAACCGGGTAGTTTTCATTTTAATGTGAACACATTTTTTCGCTCCGGGACAACGGAA
>CAMDWC010000066.1 GCA_945878825.1 Haliscomenobacter hydrossis DSM 1100 | reverse complement strand
GATGCGATTGTTATCGGTGGAATTGCTGGTATCATTATTCCATTTTCAGTAGTATTTTTCGATAAAATCAAAATTGATGATCCCGTTGGTGCTACTTCTGTGCACATGGTATGTGGCGTTTGGGGTACTTTAGCGGTAGGTATTTTTGGTGTAAAAGGTGGTTTGGGTCAATTAGGTATCCAGTTCATGGGTGTTGCATCCGTGGGTGTATTTTCCTTTGTAGCCGCATTTATCATTATGTACGTACTTAAATTAACTACAGGTATCAGAGTTTCTGAAGAAGAAGAAATTAAAGGTCTGGACGTTTGTGAGCACGAAATGTCTGCTTATGCAGATTCACCTGCAGAACAGATGGCTGGCTTTAAAATGTAAAACTAAATAAAGACACCTGGTCGGCAAACCAGGTGTCGAAGACAGAAAAACGGCTTCCCATTTTCCTTAATTAAGCAAAGCAAATATACATAGATTCCTTCTATAATTCATTAGTGGAATTTAAGGTATGGATTTAGGGAAGTCGTTGTTGACAATCAATTCTTTTTTAAACCATTAATTAAATTATTCACTATGAGTAAGTTCAACTTATTTAGAGGTATCGCTATATGCCTATTATTTGCAGTTATTTTTGTAAACAACGCAATGTCACAGGGAACAGCAACGGCTGCTCCTGAAGAAGCGAAAGAAGAAGAAAAAACTTCGGAAGCTCCATTTGAAATATCGGGTTTTGTAGATGGGTACTATTTAGGTAGTTTTAATAATGCGCCTTTTCCAACTAGTTTCACGCCGGAAAATAAATCTTTTTCTTTGGGTATGGCAAATATTGTTCTTTCAAAAACAGGGAAAGTCGGCTTTGTGGCAGATCTTGCTGTCGGACCCAGAGCTGAACTTGCAAATTTTTATCAAGGAACTGCTTTATCTTATATAAAGCAATTATATGTAACATATAATCCTACCGAAAAATTGAAGTTCATAATGGGTAACTATAGCACACACCATTGTTATGAGGTTATAGATTCCAAATCAAATTTTCATTACACCACTTCCTATGTTTTCACTAATGGACCATTTTATCATACAGGAATTAAAGCTGTTTATGACTTTTCAGACAAGTTTGGTATAATGGTAGGTGTTTTCAATGATACGGATACAAAAATTGATTTGGTATCAGGAAAACATATTGGCAGTCAGCTTTTTTATGTAGATGATAAACTAAGCGCATATTTGAATTATACTGGTGGAAAATCAACAGATGCTTTTGAGAAAAATCCAAGTGAATTTACCACTCAGATTGATTTGTCAACCTCTTATTCCTTAACTGATAATTTTGCTTTGGGCTTAAACATTTCAAAAAAATCTATTAAGTCATCAGCAAATGAAACAAAAAGCTGGTCTGGGGTAGTATTATATGGAAAATATATCCTTTCTGATTACCTTTCATTAGGTGTCAGAGGAGAACGTTTTATAGATTCAGACGGATTAATAACTGGTTTTGAAAAAAACTATATCAATGCCTTAACTGTATCTGCAAATATTAAAATTGGAAATTTGACTTTAATTCCTGAATTTCGTGCTGATACAGGAAATAACACAAATACTTTCACAAGCTTGGAAAATTCCCTTTTAAAATCTACATCCGGTCTTCTTATGGCAGTTGTTTATACTTTTTAATTTGGAATTAATTCATTAAAATTTATTGAAATGACAAAGTCGAAACTTGAGTACATTTGGTTAGATGGGTATAAGCCCATGCAGAGTCTTCGTAGTAAGACAAAAATTGTAGAAGATTTTTCTGGTAATCTGGAAGATTGTCCAATGTGGTCTTTCGATGGAAGTTCCACAGAACAAGCTCCTGGAAATTCATCAGATTGCTTGTTAAAGCCAGTCGCAGTGTATCCCGATCCTGCCAGACATAACGCTTTTTTGGTTATGACTGAGGTATTGACAGCTGATAAGCAACCTCATTCTTCAAATGGTCGTGCTTTAATCAACGATGATGATAATGATTTTTGGTTTGGGTTTGAACAAGAGTATTTCCTTTACGATCCGGAAACGAATATGCCTCTTGGCTTCCCGGCGAATGGATATCCTGCTCCTCAAGGTCCTTACTATTGTTCTGTTGGAGCAAAAAATGCTTTCGGTAGAGAAATAGTTGAAGAACACCTGGATATTTGTTTGGATGCGGGCTTAAATGTAGAAGGTATTAATGCCGAAGTTGCTGCGGGTCAGTGGGAATTTCAGATTTTTGCAAAAGGTGCAAAAGAGGCAGGTGACCAAATTTGGGTAGCTCGTTATTTATTGGAAAGAACAGCAGAAGCTCATGGCGTTACCATCAATTGGCATTGCAAGCCTTTAGGCGATACCGATTGGAATGGCTCTGGTATGCACGCAAATTTTTCAAATACTACCCTTCGTACCTGCGGGGATGAAAAAACGTATATAAAAATAATGGAGGCTTTCGGTGCCAATGTTAAAGAACATATTGATGTGTATGGTCCCGATAATCACCTTAGATTAACAGGTAAACATGAAACCGCTTCAATCAACGATTTTAGTTATGGTGTTTCTGACAGAGGTGCTTCTATCAGAATCCCAGTTGTTACCGTAGAAAAGGGTTGGAAGGGCTATCTGGAAGATCGTCGCCCGAATTCTGCGGCAGATCCTTATAAAGTAGCCGCAGTAATTATTAAGACTGTTAAATCTGCCTTATAGTTTTAAATGTTTAAGATGCTTTGAAAGCCCGCTTCATTTTGTTGCGGGCTTTTTTTAATTACGGATGCTTTGAATCTATTTTTAGATTTTTATGTAACAAAACTTTTTCGGAATTTTTTTGCAGAAAATTGTTTTTTTTAGATTAATGTCTATCTTCGCGTTCGAATTAATATGAATGAAATCTTTTTTTGTTATTGTATTTTGGTTTTTTTCTTTATTCTCTTTAAATGAGGAGAATAGCCAATCTATAAACCAAATACTAAAAGTTTCTGATTTCTCGTCTTCTATTCAAAGAAGTAACTTTTCCTTTTTATTTGCGATAAAATCTGAAATTACCTTTACAAGTGTTTCTTTAAAAACAGTTCGTAGATTTAATACTGCCTTATACTTTAAATTTTTCATTCAAAAATTTCATATTAATAATTTAAAATCTAATTTTTTAATTTTATTTAGTAAGCATTCAATTATATATTTAACTAAACAATTAATTGGTTTACCAATTTATCTTTGCAAATTGACAATATGATTTATTCTTAATCAAGTTCCCAATTTTTTTATTCTAGGTTTATTTTTGATTAAAAAATTTATTTTTTAATTACTAATGTTTTTTTAATTTTTTTCAACCTGTTGATTACGAATCAATGAGTTGCTAAAGAGTTATTACATACATTATTATATTTAAAATACAATTTTAATCTTTAGCCTAATTATTGCAATTAAAAATTGTCAAATAGTATTGAAATGCAAAACCTATTTATTAGAAATAATACTTTGTTATTTTTCAAGGTAATTAGTAAGAGGTATCTTACAATTTTAATGATTATCTCTTACCCACTAAGTATATTTTCACAAAATCAGGATTCGCTTTCCTTGTCTTTAGATGAGTGTAAAGCCATTTTGATAAAAGAAAATTTGAGCGTTATAGCTTCTTATTATGATGTTGATATTGCTGAAGCACAGGTGATTCAATCTCGTGCATGGAACAACCCGGTCTTTAATTGGAATCAGGATATGTATAGTGTTGAAAAAAACCAATATTTTAATTTTGGTAATCAATTCTTAGTACAAATTGATATTGTTTTTTCGATTGCAGGTAAATATACTAATACAGTTAGGCTGGCAAAAGTTAAACAAGAGGGAAGTAAGTTAATGGTTAAAGATATTTTGAGATCTTTAATGATGGAACTCAATGAGAGTTACAATTTATTAAATAGCCTTCAGAATAAAGCATTAATTTATAAAGATGTTTCAGACCGATATGATGAGGTCATTTTTGCAGGTGAAAAGCAACTTCAAGTTGGAGGTATTTCAGCTAATGAATTAATCAGATTAAGATCTGAGAGAATAGCTTTGCAGACGGAAGCAGTTCAAAATTCAAAGGACATATTTGAAGCAATGTCAAATTTGCGAATTCTTTTAAATTTGAAACCAACGGTATATATTCAAACAGCAAAGTACGTTCCTACCTCTAATGACCCAGTCCTTGGTGATTTGTTTTTATTAGGCGAAGAACATCGTGCTGATTATCTACTCTCTAAATTGAATATAAAATACCAGGAAACAAATTTAAAACTCCAGAAATCATTGGCTGTTCCCGATATTTCATTTGGTTATCAACCCAAAGATAGAGGAAGTAATTACGTTCGACCATATTCAGGTATAGAAGTTGGATTTGAAGTACCATTATTCAACCGTAATATTGGTAATATTAAAGCCTCTCAATTTGAAGTAAAAAAAGCTGAAGTTGAAAGTGTACAAAAACAAAATTCATTGCAAAATGAAATTACACACGCTTATTTAACCATGTTTGAAGCAAAGAAATGTTTGAAAAATTATACAAACGTACTTCTTGATCAGATTGAATTGTTAAATAAAGACTCTGAAACGAATTACCTAAAAAGGAATATTAATATGCTTGAATATATTGATTTGAAGCGTATTTATATTCAAAATCGTATGCAGTTTTTGGAATTAGACTTCCAGTATTTACGTGCTGTTAACCATTTAAATTTTTCAGTTGGTCTTGATGTAATAAAATAAAGTCATGAAAAAAAATTATCTTTTAATCTTTATTTTCTTAGGGTTTATAGTAAGTTCTTTCGCCCAATCAGCAAAGAATGAATTAGTTGACTCTAGTAGGTTTGATAAAAAATGGCTGTATGGTGGTTCTTTTCAAAGTCTATGGACAAATTTTATTGGAAATGACCTAGCAGCAGATTATTTTTTTAAACCGAGTGTTGGAGGGAACCTGCTGGCAGAATATCATCCAAATAATAAATTTGGATTTGGTGCAGGTATTGGCTTTCAGAATAGGGGAGCTGGAATGATTACCTTAGATTTTGATAAAAGCCTTGGAAATGCTGATTCTACGCACAGGGCTCATTATCGATTGAGATCTATCGAGTTTCCTATTTATGCAATGTTTAAATCGCCCATTAAAAATAGTCAAAAAGTAAGATTCTCGGCTAAACTTGGAGCAATTTATTCATGGAATATGAGATCTTCTTTTATTTTCCATAGTGTAGAAGATGGCTTTCACGAAATTCAAAATGTAACAAAAGATTTTTATAAATCTCAGTTTTTATTGAATGGATCTTTAGGCATTGATATAAATGCCGGTGATGCAGCTATTTTTCAAATACATTTATTGCTACAACAAGGTACCGGCAATATTTTTAATAACCCAACTATTTTTGGATCATCTAAAGCCTACAATAGAGCTTTTGGTATTCAATTAGGATTCTTTTATTAAACTTAATATTTTAACTGTGAAAAATAAAATTATATTTCCCATCCTTTTATTTGTTTTTTCTGGATGTAAAAACGAAAAAGTAGTTGTTCCTGCCAGTTTTAAACTTTCAGAAACCATTACTAAAGAAATGGAATTTGCTACGGCAGAGGAACAAATGGTTCAATCAGAACAATTGCTAACCGGTAAAATTAGTTTTGATGAAGATAAGGTTGCAAAAGTTTTTCCTCTTGCTGGAGGATTTGTAAAAGAACTGAAAGTGGAACTTGGTGATTATGTTCAAAAAGGTCAAACTTTAGCGGTTATTAGAAGTCCTGAAATTGCTGGTTTTACCAAAGAAGCAATAGAAGCTGAAGTTCTGTTTAAATCAGCGGGTAAAAAATTAAAAATTTCTGAGGAACTTTTCAAAACTGGGGTCATTTCTGAAGTTGATTTGATGGAATCAAAGAAAGCGGTGGAACAGGCTTCTGGAGAATTTGAGAGAATTAAAGATGTCATAGATATGTATGGCGCTGGTAAAGGAGCAGTTTACCCAATTAAATCACCCGTTTCTGGTTTTTTAATACAAAAAAATATTTCCCAGAATATGGAATTGCGAACAGAAGATATTAGTCCGGTTTTCATTGTGGCTAGTCTTAGTGATGTCTGGGTTTTAGCTAATATTTATGAATCTGACATTTCCAAAATTAAACTTGGCTATGATGCAGAAGTAACGACTATTTCTTATCCAGATCGCATTTTTAAAGGTAAAATTGATAAAATATTTAACTTAATGGATCCGGAAAGCAAAACCCTTAAAGCTAGAATTACCATTAATAATTCAAACTTTGAGCTTAAACCAGATATGTTTGCCAATATTAGAGTGAAATATAATGAAAATCTTAAAAAGATTACCATTCCAGCTTCCGCTTTAATATTTGATAAAAGTCGATATTATGTGATGGTTTATAATTCTAAAGATAATATTGAAACTCGCGAAGTTAAAGTTTATCAAGAAAATTCGAGTTTAGCATATATTGAAAGTGGTATTAATAATGGGGACAAAATTATAGTGCGTCATCAATTGTTAATTTATGATGCATTAAATGATTAACAAATTAAATAGTATTTCCTGATGAATAAATTAATTAAAGGAATTATTTCCTTTTCACTTTCTAATAAGTTCTTTACTTTATTTACAACGATTATATTAATTATTATCGGTGTTTGGAGTTACTTGAAAACCCCTTTGGAAGCATTTCCGGACGTTACAAATACGCAAATTATTATTGTGACGCAATGGAATGGAAGAAGTGCCGAAGAAGTTGAGCGTTTTGTAAGCATTCCCATTGAAGTAGCAATGAATTCTGTACAAAAAAAGACGAGTGTCAGGTCTATTTCAATGTTTGGATTGTCGGTGATAAAAATTATTTTCGATGATGATGTTGAGGATTTTTTCGCAAGACAGCAAGTAAATAATTTACTTAGAAATGTAAATCTTCCAGATGATGTCAGTCCGGATGTTCAACCTCCGTATGGTCCAACTGGTGAGATATTTCGTTATACTTTAGAAAGTAAAAGACATTCTACCGATTTGTTGGTTTGGCAAGATTGGGTTATAGACAGGCAATTAAGGTCAGTGCCTGGCGTAGCAGATATCGTTTCTTTCGGTGGTGCAAGGAAAATTTTTGAGGTTATTGTTAACCCAAATAAACTGGCTGGCTATAATATTACCCCCATTGAAGTTTATGAGGCTATTCAAAAAAGTAATATAAATGTTGGTGGTGATGTCATTGAAAAGAATGGTCAGGCATTTGTTGTCAGGGGGTTAGGCTTGTTTAAAAATATAAAGGATATTGAAAATGTTCTTATTACCTCTGTAAATAATGTTCCAATTCTTGTTAAAAATGTGGCAAATGTAGTGGAGGGTTCTGTTCCCAGAGTTGGTCAAGTTGGTTTAGATGAAAATGATGATGTTGTTGAAGGTATTGTGGTAATGCGTAAAGGTGAAAATCCTTCTCAGGTTCTTGCGCTTCTTAAAGCTAAAATAGAGGAAATTAACACAAAAATTTTACCTAAGGATATTAAAATGGTTACTTTTTATGATAGGGATAATTTAATGACCTATTGTAGAGAAACTGTTTTGAAAAATCTCGCCGAGGGAATCATTCTTGTTACCTTTATCGTATTTATTTTTATGCTTGATTGGCGTAGTACGTTCATTGTTTCCATTATTATTCCACTTTCTCTTTTATTTGCTTTCATGTGCTTGCGATTTATGGGCATGTCTGCAAATTTATTATCGATGGGTGCCATTGATTTCGGTATTATAATTGACGGAGCCGTGGTTATGGTTGAAGGTTTATTTGTTTTGCTTGCCCACAAGGCTCATCTGGTTGGCATGACAAAGTTTAATAATCTTTCTAAATTAGGTCTCATAAGGAAAACTAGTACCGAACTTGGAAAGGCCATATTCTTTTCAAAACTTATTATAATTACGAGCCTTATTCCTATTTTTTCATTCGAAAAGGTGGAAGGTAAGTTGTTTTCTCCCTTAGCTTATACCCTTGGCTTTGCCTTAATTGGTGCTCTTTTCTTTACCCTAACCCTGGTTCCTGTTTTAACCAGTTTCTTTTTTAATAAAAATGTAAAAGAACGTAAAAACTTTATTGTTGAATTATTTGATTGGCTTGTTACCAAAGGTTTTAGTTTTACTTATAAAAATAAATTAATTAGCTTTGCTATTGTAGGTGTTATTCTTTCAGGTACTTTATTTTCTTTTAAATATTTGGGATCTGAATTTTTACCAACACTAAACGAGGGTGCCTTATGGGTTGAAGCAAAACTGCCAATGAGTAGCTCTATTAGAGAAACATCTAAATTTGTTCATATTTTTCGAGAAAAATTAAACGAGTTTGAAGAGGTAGAGTCTGTTTTATCTCAAATTGGTCGTTCGAATGATGGTACTGATCCTTCAGGTTTCTTTTATGTTCAATGTCAGGTAAATTTAAAACCCAAAAAAGAATGGAAAAGAGATATTACCACCGAAAAATTAATTGAGGAAATGGATGCTAAATTACGCCAATATCCTGGCGTTATTTATAATTATTCCCAACCCATCATTGATAATGTTGCAGAAGCTGTAGCTGGTATAAATGCGTCTTTGGCTGTAAAGATTTTCGGTGATGATCTTGAGGTTATGAATGCAAAAGCTGATTCCGTTGCTTCAGTTCTTAGAAGTGTAAGAGGTATAAGAGATTTAGGTATTCTTAGGAATATAGGGCAGCCTGAGTTAAGTATTATTCTAAAACCTGAAAAGTTAGCAGCTTATGGTATTCTAACTTCCGAAGCCGAATCCGTTATTGAAATGGCCATTGGCGGTAAAACAGCAACTCGTTTTTATGAACAGGAAAAAAAGTTTGATGTTAGAATTCGTTATGAAAAGGATTTTCGTCAATCAATTAATGAAATTGAAAATTTAAAGGTTCCTACATTAAGTGGTAATAAAGTGCCTTTAAAAGAAATTGCTGAATTTAAAATGGTTACTGGTCCAGCTTTTATTTATAGAGATAATAATAAAAGGTTTATTGCCATTAAATTTTCAATTAGAGAACGTGATTTAGGTAGTACTATCGCTGAAGCTCAGGAAAAGGTCAATGCTAAAATTAATATTCCCAAAGGTTATAGTATAACATGGAATGGTGAATTTGAAAATCAGGTGCGCGCTCAGAAAAGATTAGTTGAGGTTGTTCCAGTTTGTATTCTTCTGATATTTGTATTACTATTTGTTGCTTTTGGTAATGCTAAAGATGCAGGTTTAGTTCTTTTAAATGTTCCCTTTGCTATCATTGGGGGTATTTTAGCTTTACACATCACTGGAACCATTTTTAGTATTTCTGCTGGTATTGGTTTTATAGCTCTTTTCGGTCTTTGTATACAAAATGGAGTGATTCTAATTTCTGTGTTTAAGAAGAATATTGCCCTAGGTTTGAATATTGAGCGTACCTTGTTTGAAGGGGTTAAAGAGAGAACCAGACCTGTGGTGATGACTGCTCTGATGGCCGCAATTGGTCTCATTCCAGCCGCTCTTTCCACTGGAATTGGTTCGGAAACTCAAAAACCACTTGCTATCGTTGTAATTGGTGGTATCATAAGTGCAACTATTTTAACCCTTCTTATTTTTCCTTTGATTTTCAAGATTTTTTATAAAAATGATAAAAAATTAGCTAAAAATGTAAATTGATAGTGTGTTACCCTGATAATCTTACATTTGTTAAGTGTATTAATTATTAAGACTGTTAAATCTGCCCTATAGTTTTAAATGTTTAAGATGCTTTGAAAGCCCGCTCAGATTTTGATGCGGGCTTTTTTATTTATATATTTGTTCAAAGTAATTAATATGATTCCCGCCTCTTTTAATCATGATGTCGTTTCCCGTTTCCTTCGGTATGTGAAAATTAATACGCAGTCAGATTCTTTTTCTACTACCTTTCCCTCTACATTTTGCCAAAAAGATCTAAGGGCTCTCCTTGTTGAGGAGCTTATTGAAATGGGCTTATCCGATGCACATTTAGATGAATATGGTTATGTTTACGCTACTTTGCCTTCCAATGTTGATAAAGTAGTACCCGTTATTTGTTTTTGTTCCCATGTAGATACTTCTCCCGATGCGCCCGGCGAAAATGTCGTTCCTATCATTCATTCAAATTATGATGGAGGTTTTATTCGTTTTCCCGATAATCCTCATTTGTCAATTTCTCCTGAAAATCATCCGGATCTTTCAGAACAAATTGGGAATGATATCATCACAGCCAGTGGTCTGACCTTATTGGGGGCCGATAATAAAGCGGGTGTGGCTGCTATTATGAATGCAATGAACATCCTGATAGCTAATCCTGATATTCCCCATGGGACAATAAAAATTTTATTTACACCCGATGAGGAGATCGGAAAAGGCGTAAATTTTGTGAACCTTGAAAAATTGGGCGCCGATTTTGCCTATACCATCGATGGTGAACGCTTGGGTTCTATGGAAGATGAAACTTTTTCAGCCGATGGCGTGGAGATTATTTTTAAAGGGGTTTCCGCTCATCCTGGATTTGCCTTCGGTAAATTGGAAAATAGCATTAAAATGGCAGGTCTTTTTTTAGATCTTTTGCCTAAGGATAAGCTTAGCCCTGAAACGACTAAAGATAAACAAGGGTTTATTCACCCTGTAAATATTGTTGGGAAAACGGAATCAACTTCCCTTCATTTAATTGTCAGAGATTTTAGTCTTTCCGGTCTCATTGACATGGAAAATTATATAAAAAGTACGTTGGATCTTGTCCTTGAAAAATTTCCACAGTCGTCGGCAGAAATTATAGTTACCGAGCAATATCGCAATATGTATGAAGTGCTGAAAAAATATCCATTTGTATCTTATTATGCTTATAAGGCCATAGAACAGGCTGGAGTAAAACCTATTAAGTCATTTATTAGAGGAGGAACTGACGGATCAAGATTGTCGTTCATGGGTCTTCCTTGCCCCAATTTATTTGCCGGTGAACATGCTTTTCATTCTCTTGAAGAATGGGTTTCAGTGCAGGATATGGAAAAATCATCAGAAATGATAGTGCATTTGGCTGGTATCTGGGCGAATCATGAAAAATATTTGTAATTTTGAACCAAACCATTATTTATGAAAAATATAGCCATACCTTTTTTTGTATTTTTTTTATTGATGTCCTCCTTTAGTTGTACCTCCATAGAAAAATTGGTTGATTCGGGTCAATATGATAAGGCTATTTATTTTGCAACAAATAAGTTATCTGGGGCAAAAGTAAATAAAGTGGAATATGTGAGAGGGCTTGAAACCGCTTTTAAGAAAGTTACAGACAAGGATATGGCCTATATTGAAAAGTTGAAAAATGAAGGGAATCCTGAATCTTGGGAAACAATACTTTCCATTTATAATATAATTTCAGACAGACAAGAGCAAATTAGACCATTATTACCTTTGACAGACGAAAATGGTAGAAAAGCAAATTTCCTATTCGTAAATACAAACGATTTGGAAAAGGAGGCAAAAGAACAAACCATTAATTTTTTATATTCTTCCGCTAAAGATTTTTTGCAAGAAGCAAGAAGTTCCAAAGATAGAATTCCAGCAAGAAAGGCTTATGACGCTTTGTTAAGATTGAAAAATTATTCGGCAAGATTTATGGATGTTCCCCAATTGGAAAGGGAGGCCAGAGAGTTAGGCACTACCAAGATATTGGTTAATGTGCAAAATTATTCTCAAGCCGTTTTTCCAGCTGGCTTGGAAGATGAAATTTTGAGACTCGGTTTCAGAGACCTCGATAGGGAATGGCAAAAATTTGATGCCTATCCTGAGAGAAATAGAGATTATGACCTGGGTATTACCTTAATCCTTTCTAATGTACAGGTTAGTCCCGGATCAGTGAGTGAAAAATCATTCAGTGAGAAAAAGGAAATTCCCGATGGATTTCAATATCTATTAGATGAAAAGGGAAATGTTAAAAAGGATACCGCTGGAAATGATATCAAATTACCTAAAAATAAGGTGATTGAGGCTCAGATTTTAGAAGTTTTTCAATCTAAATCAGCTGGCTTATCTGGTCGTCTTGAAGTGATGGACCTACATACAAAAGGGGTCAGAGAAAGCAGAGATATTAATACGGTGGCTATTTTTGAAAATAGAGCGGCCTCCTTTAAAGGTGATGAAAGAGCTTTAACAGAGGATACAAAAAAGAGACTGGGTAATAGACCCGCTGTTTTTCCTACCGATGCCGTTCTGCTGCTGGAAGCTGCCAGAAAACTGAGACCACTGGTAATTTCTGAATTAAGAAAAATTAGAATTGATTAAATATATATTTTAATGTCCATTTCGAACGAACAAACCTTGTGTTGCCCATTTTGTAAAAGTGAAAAAACAAAAATCGTTTTTTTCCTTAAAGATCATTCCGTTTCAAAAGAAACGTTTAGTCTTTTTGATTGCGAAGATTGTGGATTGAGATTTACAAATCCTATTCCTGACGCTTCGTCCATTGGGAAATATTATCAAAGTGAAGATTATATCTCTCACTCAAATACTAAAAAGGGAATTGTCAATACACTCTATCATGCAGCAAGAGATTTTATGATCCAACAAAAAATTAATTGGATTAAATCTTTTTCATCTCATAAAAAGTTGTTGGATATCGGTTGTGGTACCGGTCATTTTATGTATGCCTTAAAACAAAATGGTTTCCAGGTTAAAGGGGTAGAAGTAGATGAAGGGGCTCGAAATTTCGCCATTACTCAGTTCGGTTTGGAGGTAATGACTCCGGACGATTTTTTATCTGATTCAACGGCTGATAAATATGGTGTCATTACTCTTTGGCATGTTTTGGAGCATATTCATCAACCTAAAGATTTTTTAGAAAAAATTAATCTGTCTCTTTTGGATGATGGATTATTATTGATAGCTGTTCCCAATTTTAAAAGTACCGATGCAGCATTTTATGGTGATTATTGGGCTGCTTACGATGTTCCAAGGCACTTATGGCATTTTTCTCCTCAATTTATTGAAAAATGGTTGCTGACTTCTGGCTTTAAGCTTATCAGTAAGAAAAGTTTACCTCTGGATCCATTTTATGTAAGTCTATTAAGCGAAAAGTACAAAAATCAGGGCAAAGGTAGTTTCATTGGCGGTGTATTTTCTGGTCTGTATTCTTCTGTTATGAGTTGGGTGGATTCCTCAAAAGCTAGTTCTTTGGTTTATGTTCTTAAGAAGGTTTAAGTCTTTACTGAACTGTTTTATTTTAGTTTTGCTTTTATTTCCTTTTTCGCTCCTTAGCC
>CAMDWC010000065.1 GCA_945878825.1 Haliscomenobacter hydrossis DSM 1100 | reverse complement strand
TACATCAGAGGAAATGCAGAAGATTATAACGATTGGTCAAAATGGGGCAATGCTGGCTGGGGTTACAAAGATCTTTTGCCTTATTTTAAAAAATCAGAGCAAAACAAGAATTTTGAAAATGAATATCATGGTGTTCGCGGGCCACTTTCGATTTCTTATAACCGTTTTGAAACTCCTTTGACTAAAGCTTTTATTGAGGCTAATGAAGAAATGGGTATCGCTCATAATCTTGATTTTAATGGTGAAGTTCAAGATGGTGCAGGCAAATTTCAATTTACTATCAAAGACGGTGTCAGGCACTCGACGTATGAGTCTTTTATAAAACCCATTTTGAGCAGGCCCAATTTGCGCATATTATCTAATGTACTCGTGGCAGGCTTAAGTTGGGAAAAGGATGAAGTGGTTGGTATAGAAGTTTTTACCGATGTAAAAAATAATATCAAAGAAGTTATCAAGGCAAAAGAAGTCATTCTTAGCGCCGGCGCATTCCAGTCTCCTCAGATAATGATGTTATCAGGGATTGGAGATAAAGATTATTTGCAGGATAAAGGTATAAGTTGCCGTTTAGATTTAAAGGGGGTCGGAAAAAATCTGTCTGATCACTTGTTTGTCAATCTTAATGTTTTATGCAACCAGAGAATCACCTACAATAATGTAGAGAGGATTCCATGGGTTATTCCAAATATTATTAAATATCTGGTTACTAAGTCTGGTCCTCTTTCAGCTAGTCCACTCGCTGCTTGCTCGTTTCTTAGAACCCTTCCCGAATTGGATAGACCAGATATTCAATTTCATTTTGCGCCAGTGGCTGGTAAGGATATTCACGATTATTCCTCTCTTCCAAAAGAAGAGGGGTTCACTATTTTGCCTACTTTACTCAAACCTAAAAGTCGAGGATTTGTTGGCTTACAATCTGCAAATCCATTGGATGCTCCCCTTATTGATCCTCAATATCTCAGTGATGCAGGGGGAGAAGATCTTAAAACTTTACTTAGAGGTGTTAAATGGGCTGAGGCTTTGTTACTGTCTAATGCCTTTGAACCTTTTAGGAAAAATAACACATTGAACAATCCAGGAATCTTTAATAATGACGAAGAAAGGATAGAGCATATATTAATGTCTTGTGAAACAGTTTACCACCCTTGTGGAACTTGTAAAATGGGCCTGGGCGATGAAGCCGTCGTTTCTCCTTTTTCACTCAGGGTAAATGGAGTGAAAGGTTTAAGAGTGGTGGATGCATCGGTGATACCCGAAGTTACTTCAGGAAATACTAATGCACCCGTTATTGCTGTAGCTGAAAAAGCCTCAGACCTAATCAAATTTAATGATTAATAATTCTGGTAGAATTTATTAAACATTAAATCTAAAATGCATGATATCACCATCAAGGACAGTATATTCTTTTCCCTCTACCGACATTTTTCCAGCTTCTTTAACTTGAGCCTCAGACTTGTAATGTATGAAATCTGGATAATGAATAACTTCTGCTCTAATGAAGCCCTTTTCAAAATCGGAGTGAATTACGCCGGCAGCCCCAGGAGCTTTTGTTCCTCTGGTAATAGTCCAGGCGCGAACTTCCTTTTCCCCAGCAGTGAAATAAGTTACCAGGTTGAGCAATTGATAACTTTTACGGATTAACCTATTAACACCAGGCTCTACCAATCCCATTGCTTCTAAAAATTCCTTTCTTTCCTCTACGGAATCTAGGGCAGCTATGTCCGCTTCAATGCCCGCGCAAATAAGAATAATTTCCGCAGGTTCTCCTTCAATAGCTTTTTCAAATTCACGGGTAAGTTTATTTCCATCTGGAAAGGAGTTTTCATCCACGTTGCAAACATACAATATAGGTTTGTCTGTTAACAGCATCATTTCAACAAGGATAGCTTTACTTTCATCGTCAGTGTCAAAATTTCGTGCAGGCTGACTATTCTCCAGGTGTTTTAGTAAGGCGGTACAATGTTCCACTGCTCTTACATCTTCTTTATTACCGCTCTTAGCTTGTTTTTTATATTTATCTAACCTTTTCTCAACGGTTTCAATGTCCTTAAGGATTAATTCCAAATCAATGATTTCCTTATCTCTGACAGGGTTTACACTTCCGTCAACGTGAACGACATTATCGTCTTCAAAACAACGAACTACATGTAAAATGGCATCAACTTCCCTTATATTGCCCAAAAATTGATTTCCAAGACCTTCACCTTTGCTTGCTCCTTTTATTAATCCGGCAATATCTAATATTTCAACGTTGGTGGGAAGCACATTTCTTGGATTGATCAGTGCTGCCAGTTGATCCAGTCTTTCATCAGGAACTATAATCATTCCGATATTAGGCTCCTTTGTTGCAAAAGGATAATTAGCTGCTAAAGCGCCAGCGGATGTCAGCGCATTAAACAAAGTTGATTTTCCAACATTTGGTAAACCTACAATACCACACTTCAAACCCATGTTATTTTATTTTGAGAATGCAAATATAAAAAACCAAAATTCATTATTAGAAACTTATTTTAAAACTTAACTGTTTATGGAATAATTTTATATTTTTCTCATGAATTATTTGGCTCACGCATTTTTGTCGGGTAAAGATCCAGGGTTCCTTCTGGGAAATATTATCGCTGATATGTTAAAGGGTAATATCCATAAAAATCTGGCTAAAAAGCTTTCTGACGGCGTTATTCATCATAGGGAAATGGATATTTTTGCTGATAATCACCCTGATTTTCAAACTTGTTTGCCCGTTCTATATCCTTTACATGGTAAATATGCCTCAGTAGTCCTTGATATTCTTTTCGATTATTTTTTAGTCAAAAACTGGCATTATTTTTCCAGCATTTCACTGGAAGAATTTTCTGCAGATACTAATAAGTTATTATTGGAGAATATTAAAAAATTACCAGATTTGTCGCAAATTCAATTACGTGCAATGATTCAGGGTAACTGGCTTTTACACTACGGGCACTATGAGGGTTTGTCGTATTGTTTTTTGAGATTAACTAAACGCGTAGCCCAGCCTCAATGGTTGGAAAGTTGGCACATAAGTCTTCAAAAGGAAGGGGATATTATAGAAAAATCTTTTCTTTCTCTTTTTCCCGATATGATTGAGTATTCAAAAAAACAGGCTAGCCTTCGAAATGTAGTGATACGGTAAATGTTCTGGAAAGTATTTTCTCAAGTATTGTTGATTCTGACAGGTTCTTATTGAATATCAGCGTATTTCCCATTCCCTGTGAAATTTTTAATTCAGGGGAAAAAATGAAGAAGGGTAAAAATATTTGAAAACCTACTCCTGTCTCAAAAGAAAAATCATTGGGAGCTATCTTTACCAGCGTTTCCGCCTGTTTTGTCCTGGAATCACTGGCAACATCAAATGAATATTTCAAACCTGCTAATAAAAATAACCTTACATCATGATAAGGTTCTGATTTATACCTAAACTGAAAGGGCAACTCCACAAAGACTGATTCAACTTTTCGATTGCTCGAGTAATCTGGATATTGATATTTTAGTCTTTTTTCTGCAAAGGATAATGTAGGTAAAAATCGAAAATCAAAATAGTTGCCCATCTTTAAATTCGACACAATCCCCACGTTAAAACCAGATCCCCCCAATCCCTGTACAATTTTTATACTATCATGCTTTAAAAATTCACTCGATTGATAAGTTCTGAATCTGGAGTTATTAATGGCAAAGGTGAATCCAAAGTAATAATCATTTTGGTTAAATTGTTGAAAATTTGGATTATGGACACTTCCCCGTTGACTAAAGACCAGAAACGGACATACCAAAGCAAAATAAAAAAGGACTATTTTTCTGCTAAATAAGCTGAACATATTCCGAAAGTTAATGGGTTGCATCGAATTGGTTTAAAGCCGTTTTTACTTAAAACATCAAGAAATTTTTCCCCCGATGGAAAGGACTGGACTGATTCATATAGATATTGGTAAGCTCTTGGGTCTTTCGATGTTAAACGACCAATAAGGGGTAAAATGTATTTAAAGTATAAATTAAATACTATTTTGAATAAAAAAAAAGTGGGTTGGCTAAATTCTAATACAACTATTTTCCCCCCTTTTTTTAAAACTCGGTGCATTTCTTTTATCCCTTTATCCAGGTTTTCAAAGTTTCTAACGCCAAAGGCTACGGTAAGGGCATCAAAGGAACCTTGGTCGAAAGGTAGATTTTCAGAATCTCCTTCTAATAAAGTTATTTTAGGAGTTAATCCTTTAGCACTGATTTTTTTTCTGCCAATAGACAACATTTCAACAGATATGTCCAAACCAATGATAGTACTTTTCGGATAGTAGCGATTTAATGCTAAGGCTACATCTGCCGTACCTGTGGCGATATCCAATATATTTGGAATTTCTCCGGCTCCTAAAAGTGAAATAGCTCTTTTTCTCCAATATTTATCGATACCTAAAGAAAGAAAATGATTCAAAAAGTCATAATAGGGGGCTATTCGGTTGAACATCCTTGATACTTGACTCTTTTTAGTATCATCAGCTTGATAAGGTTTGATTTCCATGTTGATTCTTTTATGCAGCAAATATAGACAGATTATACGGGCTAAAAAATGGATTTTTTTTGTTAATAAATAGTCCGAAAATTTCTTAAATTTGTGTTACGAAAATTAATCCGTTCATACTGAAAACCTGATAAATAATCCAGTTGACTTCTTTATTTTTCAGGATAACCAACAGCTGTAATGACTCCAGAAGACCGTATAATCCCTATTCAAATAGAGGATGAAATGAAATCAGCTTACATTGATTATTCAATGTCAGTTATTGTATCCCGTGCTTTACCGGATGTAAGAGATGGGATGAAGCCTGTTCAAAGAAGAGTTCTTTATGCCATGTCTGATTTGGGACTAACGCATAATAAAGCCCATAAAAAGTCTGCGCGTATTGTAGGTGAGGTATTAGGAAAATATCATCCTCATGGTGATACTTCTGTATATGATACTATGGTAAGAATGGCTCAGGACTGGTCATTGCGCTATCCTCTGGTCGATCCTCAAGGTAATTTCGGTAATATTGACGGTGACGGTCCTGCTGCCATGCGTTATACCGAAGCAAGATTGAAAAAAATCAGCGATGAGATTTTAGCTGATATTGACAAAGATACGGTTGATTTTACCTTAAATTTCGATGATTCTTTGGAAGAACCCTCCGTTTTACCAACTAAGGTTCCCAATTTGTTAATCAACGGAGCCTCAGGTATTGCTGTAGGAATGGCCACAAATCTTATGCCTCATAATTTGACAGAGGTTATTGATGCTATCGTAGCTACTTTGGCTGATCCGGATATTGATGTGGATGGTTTAATGCAATACATTAAGGCTCCTGATTTTCCAACAGGTGGAATTATCTACGGTACCAAAGGAGTCAGAGAGGGTTTTGCAACGGGGCGTGGTAAAATTGTACTCAGAGGAAGAGCGGAAATTGAAACCTCTGCCTCCGGAAGGGAATCTATTATTATTACTGAAATTCCTTATCAGGTTAACAAATCAATGCTGGTAGCAAAAATTGCTGAACTTACCATTGAAAAAAGGATTCCGGGTATTTCTGACGTCAGAGATGAGTCTGCAAGACAAGGCATGAGGGTAGTGGTAGAGATAAAGAGAGATGCTATGGCTAAAGTAGTTCTTTCCCAGCTCTACAAATTCTCTCCTCTTCAAACTTCCTACGGTATCAATAACGTCGCTTTAGTAGATGGTAGGCCAGAAATTCTATGTCTGAAGGACATGATTGTGGAGTTTATAAAATTTCGCCTGGAGGTCATTGTCAAAAGAACAAAATACGATTTAAAAAAGGCGAAGGAAAGAGCGCATATTTTGGAGGGTATCCTTATTGCGCTGGATCATTTAGATGAGGTTATTGCCCTTATTAGAGCAAGTAAAAATGTAGATGAGGCCAAAGAGGGCTTGATGTCAACTTTTGGCTTATCTGATATTCAGGCTAAGGCTATTCTTGAAATGAGGCTTCAACGTTTGACTGGCCTTGAAAGGGATAAAGTAAGGGCGGAATACAAAGAAGTAATGGATAGAATTGATTACTATGAATCTATTCTGGCTTCTGAAGAAATTCAAAGGGAAATTGTCAGAACGGAACTATTGGAAATTAAAGATAATTATGGTGATGCCAGAAGAACAGAAATTGTTGCTGCTGAGGGTGATATAAATCTGGAAGACCTTATAAAAGAGGAAGAAGTGGTTGTTACCATATCTAACCTGGGCTATATTAAACGTACCGCAGCATCGGAATTCAGGACGCAGAGTAGGGGAGGCAGAGGTGCGAAAGGTTCGCGAACAAGAGACGAAGATTTTATTGTCAACATGTTCGTGGCTAATTCACATAATTATTTGCTTCTTTTTACCGAATCTGGAAAATGCTTTTGGTTACGCGTTTTTGAAATACCGGAGGCGAGTAAGTCTTCAGCGGGCAGAGCCATTCAAAATATTCTCAATATAGCGCAAGATGATAAGGTCAAAGCCTATATTAATATACCAAATTTAAACGATAGTGAATTTGTTAAAAATCATTATATCATTTTTTGTACCCATCTGGGGATTATTAAAAAAACAGCGGTAGAAGCTTATTCCCGCCCAAGAGTTGGAGGTATAAATGCCATTACCATCGCTGAAGGTGATATGCTGCTTTCGGCTACGCTAACTGGCGGAGATCATCAGATATTCCTTGCAAGTCGTCGTGGGTATGCCGTTCGTTTTCATGAATCAAAGGTAAGACCCATGGGAAGGAATGCTACCGGAGTAAAAGGTATGGCCCTTTCCGGAGAATCTGATGCCATAGTTGGCATGCTTTGTATTAATCCTTTAGAGAGTATTCAGGATACTATTCTGGTCGTTTCAGAGAAAGGAAATGGTAAAAGATCAGAAGTCGATGAATACAGACTTACTAATAGAGGGGCAAAAGGTGTAAAAACGATGCAAATTACGGATAAAACGGGTGCGCTTATTGCTATGAAGGCTGTTCAGGAAAATGAGGATTTGATGATTACTAATCGGTCTGGTATTATTATTCGTATGGCAGTGTCAACCATGAGGGTCATCGGTAGGGCTACGCAAGGCGTAAGAGTAATACGATTAGACGAAGATGATGCCATTGCCGATGTAGCCGTTATTCCTTTTTCACCTGAGTTAGAGTTGCCCGAGGGTGAGGAAAATATAGGAATTCCTTTGGAAAATGGTGAAAATAGTATCGATGGGCAGGATATTTTAGATAATGACACTGAAATTCCTCAGGAATTATAATATTTTTGCAAAGCAATATTTTTAAACCCTAATTACGTTATTTAGGTAAATCATGTTTACCATACAAACCTTAATGAACCATGAAAAAGTCATTTTTATTATCCTTTCTTTTAGTAGGAACTATAGTTTTGAATGCACAAGATTATAAATCGGAGTTTTCAAGCGCTAAAAAAGCCTTCACAGCCTTCCAATTAGATATGATTGGGAATAAAGCAAAATTAACCGATGCCGTAACCGCTATTTCAAAAGCGGTAACCTTTCAGGAAGCTACCCTTACTCCTGAAGCTTTTTTAAAAAGTGGTGAGATTATGGCAGAACTAGCTAATCAGATTGTTACGACTAAACAGTTAGGTGTCGGTTCTTTAGATGATTTGCCTAAAGTAGATAATCCGGAATTAATTGCTTTTGAACATTTTATGAAGGCAATGGATATGGCGGTAAAGCCTGCAGATAAAAAGAAAACCTTAAAACTTATTGGCGCCCTTCAAAATTCATTAAGTAATATTGGCGTCTATAATTACGACGAGCAGAAGTATGGAATGGCTTATAAAGATTTTTCTACCGTTATTGTCATTCACGATATGCTAAAAAAGGCTGCGGAAGTAAGTTCGCTTGATATCGAAGCTGATTATTTAAATCAGGTGTATATCTCAGGTTTAGCAGCTTTTAATGGTGGCTTTGATGCAGACGCAGAAAAGTATTTTACTATGCTTGCAGATAAAAAATACGATAAGCCTGCCATTTATGAATCTTTATACAACCTCAAAGCTAAAAAGTCTACTCCGGAAGAGGCTTATCCAATTCTTGAAAATGCCCGCAAGCAGTTTCCTGATGATTTATCGTTGCTATTTGTTGAAATCAATCATTATCTTAAATTACAGAAAATGAATGAATTGATAGAAAGATTAGAAAAAGCTATTAAATTGGAACCTTCTAATGTTTCTCTCTATTCTGTTATGGGCAATGTATATGACAATCTGCACCAGAAAGAAATAAAAGATAATGGTGACCTCACTGTCGCTGAAGGATATTTTACTAAATCCCTCGAATATTTTAATAAGGCCATTGAAATGGATCCTAAAAATGTAGAGGCTCTTTATAGTATTGGCGCTCTTTACTACAATAAGGCTGCATTAACTTCCCAAAAAATGAATGCGTTAAGTGAGGATTATTCTAAAGACGGTCTCAAAAAGTTTAATGACCTTAAAGCCGTGGTTTTTAAACAGTTTGATGAATCTTTGCCTTACTTTCAAAGGGCTGAAGCGCTCAACCCAAATGATACCAACACGTTGATTGCTTTAAAAGAAATATATGCTAAAAAGGATCAATTAGATCTTAGCAAAGAATTTAAAACAAGATTAGACTTAGTTCAAGGTGGTGGGAAAAATGACAAAAGTTATTTTCCTATTAACTAAATAGCTTTTATTTATTTTTATTGGCCGCTTTTGCCTTTGGGTGAAAGCGGCCAATTTATTTTTTTTGATTTTATTCCTTTTTTGCGTACATTTCAGACTTATTTAATATTCCGATAGTAACCTTAATATTATGAAATTCATTCACTTGTGTTTTTTCGGGTTAGTATATAGCTGTGCTATCAATGTGTCTTTCCTATCTGCTCAATCTACCTGTGAAGTTCCTTGTTCAAGGAATGATTGTGGAGCAGTAAATTATGACGTTTCTCCCATAGATTCCTTGGTTTGCGAAGGTTCTATTTTGCGATTCAAAAATAATACAGCGATTCAAACTTATACGGGGCTCATTATTCGATGGGGCGATGGTAAGCAAGACACCGTTTATCAACTAAATGATTTTTTTCATAAATATGATTTACCCGAGTCTTTGAAGGCTTCCTGTCAAAATGATACTATTTTACGTTTAACGGTGTGTATAACCGCTTTCAAACAATGTAATGAAGGATTTACCTGCAGCCAAAAAGTTCAATCTTTTCCAGTTAAAATTGTACTAAAACCTAAAGCTGCATTTATACCCTCTGCGACCACGGCATGTGTAGGAGCAAGAATTAATTTTCAAAATAAAAGTTGTTTCTCAAATGCCGCTATTTATACCTGGCGATATTCTACTTTTCGCATTACAAATATCAGAGATATTAATCTTGATTATGATTTACCCGGTAAATATGAGGTAGAACTGAGTGCAAGAAATAGTTGTGGCGCTGATTCTGCAAAACAGATTATTACCATTTTAGAAAAACCAAAAGCCGATATTGTTATTGATACCCAGCAGTTTTGCTATCCCATTTCGGTGAGATTAAAAAATAAACAGGCAAATTCCTCCGAGGGTATTTGGAAAATTACAGGAGATACCTCTGTTTGGGAGTCTGTCCTTTCATTTCCTACCGGTGATTCAACATGGATAAGGTTTAAACGCTTAGGTGCTATAAATATTAAACTATTAACTAATAATGGTTGTGGGTCCGATTCAATATCCATGCCCTTTATTCTTAAATCAACTCCTTTTTTTAAAACAGATTCAGAAGTAAATTTGTGTCAAGAGGGTTTCGTTTCTCCCGAATCGTTACTTTTCACTTATGATAAGCTGAGAATAAATACTCTTATTTGGAAAATTAATAATGAAAGTCCTTTTATAGCGCAGGGCAGTACTTTCCAACCAGCGTTTTTTAAAAAAAATGGGACCATCGATTTACAAACTAATGGACAATGCGGTTCCTTTCAACATACTATTAGAATACAGGTATTTCCAAAGGACACAATAAAATTATCAAAAAAAGTGGTGTCGTTTTGCTCTAATGACGCACCTATTCAGTTATCCGCGTCCCCTGGCGGAACCTGGTCGGGGTTTGGTATTTCTTCAACGGGATTGATTGCCCCTTCTTTATTCCTAAATAAATCAAAAGGAATCGTTTACTTTAATTCTTCAAATCCCTATTGCACGCTTCGTGATTCTGTTTCTCTTTCCATTACTGACGCTATGACAGTAGCTTTAGCTCCTGTTTTACCTCTTTGCGAAAACGAAGAGTTCACACCTGTTTATGCAGTAAATGGTATTTTTACGGGGGTAAAATGGATAGTTAATGGAGGTTCTGTTACAAATCTTAATAGTTTGGATCCTGGTAAAATAAGATTTTCTAGTCCTGGCGTGTTTGGTATTACCCTTCAAGCAACCAATATCTGTGGAACTGTTTTTGATACAACTACCGTAAGGGTTTTTTCTAAACCTAAAATGGAGTCTTTATCTGTATCTTCAGCGTGTGTTGGTGAAAAAAGTGACGTTAGACTAATTCTGTCCAATAGAGATAACGAGGCATTGAAAATCTCTATTTCTTTATCGGGTTCTCCTCTTTTTGATACCATTATTACCGGAAATACGTTGACCTGGTCTTTTAGACCTTTCGCCAACGTTGGAAATTATCCGTTAAAAGTAGTTGTTTCAAAAGGGGCAAATTGTAGTGCTGAACTTATAGCGGAACTAAAAATTATTCAGAAACCTAACCTTTCCCTTGCTAAGTTAAATACATTTTGTTCGAATATCGAGTTTACTCCCTCACTAACTACCGTAGGGTCTTACGAATCCTTGAAATGGTCTTTTCCTGGCGGTATTCCGTCGTCTTTTGTAGGAATGAATCCAGGTAAAGTTAAATATAATATTACCGGGAAGTTTACTGTAAAAGTAGAAGGGGCAAGTCCCTGTGGATCATCCGTAGATTCTCTCGTGCTCGATGTTATTGAACAACCCAATATTTCTCGATTGACAGCAACGCCCGTTTGTTTAGGAAATGAATCATCCGTAAACATGAAATGGTCAAATCTTTCAGGTAATCCAGTCAAAATTCAATTATTCCAATCGGGAAATATCTTGTTAGACACCGTAGTGAGAGGTGATTTTATTGATTATAAATATTTCCCTCCAAAAAAGGATGGTCGATATCCTTTAACTTTACTTGCTACCGCTGGAACTCAATGTAAAGGTGAATCTATGACAGAAGTAAATGTTTATTCTTCTCCACCAGTATCCATTCTAGATTTAAAAAGTAATTTATGTGTTGCAACAGATAAAATTGAACTAAAGGGAAGTCCCTCAGGAGGAAAGTTTTCTGGTTTAGGCGTCATTGATTTATTAAATGGTAAATATCAGTTACCCATAGGTACAGGTATTGCGAATCGATGGATTTATTATGATTATACCGATAGTGGGGGGTGTAAAGGTAGAGATTCTCTCTTTTTGAGAGAAATAAAGCAATCTCCCACACTACTATTTGAAAATCTTATTTCTTCCTACTGTAAGAATGATAAATGGATTGAGTTCAAAGTTAAACCGACGGGTGGTTTGTTTAAAAATGGAAGTGGACCTGTGGTGGAATCGGTTAATAAGGAAATTGGGTTATATCGCTTTAAAGCACTAACGTCAGGTGAATTTATTATTTCTTACCGCTATAGTGATAATTCTGGTTGCTTAGATTCGCTAGATTGGAAATTTTCCGTTGCTGATAAATTTCCGTTCGACCCGGCCGTAGATACTTTCATTTTATCCGGTCAGAAATTAGTGATTGGTAAACCTGCGATAGCCGGATATTCATATCGTTGGTTTGATGGTTCAACAAAATCTACTTATACGGTGGAAGATCCTGGTGTTTATACCCTGGAGGTATTTAATGTGGCTTCTGGTTGTTCTGTGATTGACACTGTTAAAGTGTCTTTTGGTGGGGTTAACAGTATTAAGGAATCTTTATATAGGTTAAGTTTATTGGATGTTTATCCTAATCCATGCAAGGATTATCTATATTTAAAAAATAAAAATATAGAAACCCAACAGGCAAAATACCCTCTAATTCGTATCCTGGATGTATATGGTAAAATACTTAAGACCGTCGAACTTTACCCTTTAGAAGGAGAATTTATGCTCGATGTAAGTTCACTCCCAAGTGGTATGTATTTTATTGAAGGCTATGGGAAAACTCAGCGGGTAATTAAGATATAAAGGATTCCTAGAACTCTTTTAATTTATACTTTTCGATAATCCATCTACCCCCTTGAAAATTGTTTTCTACTTGAAACCCAAAATAATTTCCCATGGGTTTAGGTAAGGTTGTAGTTAATATTGTCCTATCATTTAACCTAAATTCAAATAGATTTAAATCCTTTTTTATCCCTATTTTTATTTCTTTTACATTTCTTTTTAAATCAATGAATCCTGAAGTAATAGTTTCTTTGTTATTTTTAAGTTGCCATTCGCCGGAAGAATTAAGCGTTATTGTCCATTTATTATTGGTCTGAGAGGAAAAAATAATACCGAATTCACCACTTTCTTCAGAGATGGGTAAGGTAAGAGAACACGCAAATTGATAATTCGCTAAGGGCGATAAATTAAAAGGGTACATTCTGAATAATGAACTATTGAACACAAGATGTTCATTTTCATTGAGGAATGAACCACTAAGATTTTTATTGAAGGGACTATTAGCCTGAAATGCATCTAAATAGGAAAATAGATTTGAACTATATTTTTCCACTACGTTTCTCATTTCCTCCGATTCAATGCGGGAATTAAAATCACTCTTTGTTAAAAAGGGAGGAATGGTAGCACCATTTGTAAGAAGTATTTTTGCCAAATCTGGTAAATCTAAGGCAAGAGTATAAAGTAAAGGAGTAATTCCCTTTGAGTCTGAAAAATCAGGATCTGCACCAGCGAGGAGTAGTTTATTTACCAGGTACTTATTATTCAAGGTGATTGCACGAATAAGAGGTGTTTCACCATTTTTCTCCTGACGTGTATCCATGTTAACAGCTTGTTCAGTAAGATAGTCCAATATTTTGGGTTGATTAAAAGCCACAGCGGTCCAGGGAGCTGACCAACCTTTTAAAGTTGGATTTGCTGTATTTTTTTCCTGAACGCCCAATGGTATTTCTCCCTTCTCGTTTAAAAATTTAAGTAACTCCAGATCCCCATTTACAATGGCAAGGATAATTGGGCTGGTATAATCATGTTGGTTAACGGTAATAACCTGTTGTTCAGGGTTGCGATAATCGGCACAGGCCAATACCATTTTTTTAACTTCTTGTATGTTTCCTTTAACCATTGCTAAAAGTAGGGGAGAGCCGTTACATTGAACAGGAGGTGAAACAATAGCAGGAATAGCAAAAACTACGGTTAAAACAAGTATA
>CAMDWC010000064.1 GCA_945878825.1 Haliscomenobacter hydrossis DSM 1100 | reverse complement strand
TCCCTTATTCTCAATTTTATGAGGGAGATCATGGAAAAGAAATACAAAAAGAGGGCACCAAAGACAGCGATAGTTATTATTTCCGCCGTTTTTCCCGTTAATAACGCTAATATTCCAATGCCCATATTTAATAATAAGGCATTGGCAGGTGTGTGAAATGTCGGATGTATTTTACCAAAAACAGGTGGGGCAAAACGCACCTTACCAAATTCATAGCTAGCCCTTCCAGCCGCAAGAATAAGTCCGTGGAAAGAAGCAATAAGTCCAAATAAACCTACCGTTATCAGCAGATGGTATAGGAAATTATTTTCACCCACGATGTTTATAAGGGCTAATGGTAAGGGAGAATCAGAAGTGGAACCGTCAGCTCTATATACAATATTTTCCCAGCCACCTACACCCACGGCGCCAGCAAAAACCAATAGACACAAGGCGATTAAAGTAATTAAAGCAGAGCTAAAGCCTACTTTTATGGTTCGCTGAGGATTTATAGTCTCCTCAGCAACATTAGCAACCCCTTCAAGGCCTAAAAAAAACCAAATGGCAAAGGGAAGGGCTGCAAATATGCCGGAGATACCATTAGGCAACGAATTTTCGAAGAAGGCGTCGGAAGAAAAGTGGGGAAGGGTAATACCTGCAAAAAGTAACAATTCACCTACGGCAAAAAGAGTGATACCCAGCTCAAAAAGAGCAGAAATTTTAACGCCCCGAATGTTAAGCGCCGTGAAAAGAATATAGCTGATGATAGATATGACAATAATGGGTACGGAAGGGAAAAATAAATTAAAATAAGCGCCAATAGCAAAAGCAATCGCTGGTGGCGCAAATATAAATTCTATGTTTTGGGCCATCCCAGCAATAAATCCCCAGGTATCGCCAAACGCTCTTCTTGTATAATCGAAACCGCCTCCAGCTTTGGGAATAGCCGATGCTAGTTCGGCATAACTAAAAGAAAAGGTGATATATAATATAATAATGAAGAAAGTAGCTATCGCCAATCCCAGGGTTCCCCCTTTCTCCAGACCCAGATTCCACCCGAAATACATGCCAGAAATAACATAGCCTACCCCCAATCCCCAAAGCATAAGGGGTGTTAACGTTCTGCTTAATTTTGCTTCCTCCTCAGGCGAGACTGATTTTTTCATGTAGATTGGGTATGACACGAAGTTATCAAATTCTTACGATAAGCGGAATTAAAAAGGAATATTAAGTCGATTTATCTTTTATGCCTTTACTTAAGGCATATTTTTTTAAATTTTCCCTTAACATTTTTCGTGCTCGAAATAATCTGGAACGAATCGTCCCCATCGGTAATTTTAAAATTTCAGCTATCTCCTCATAACTGAAATCCTCAAGGTCACTAAGTAAAAGCGTTATGCGGTAAGTATCGCTCAACTGATAAATGGCTCGGGTAACCTCGTCGTCCAGTAAAGAATCAAATATTTCTTCTCTTAAGTCGGTAGCGTCGGGAAGCTCAATTTTATCTTCAAAATTAACTTCCTCTGGGAGTCGCTTCTTTTTTCGATAGGCATTAATATAGCTATTTTTTAAAATGGAAAACAACCATGCCTTAGGATTTGCATCTCTTTGAAAAGTATCTATCGATTTGAATGCCTTTAAAAGCGTTTCCTGAACTAAATCTTGTGCATCTTCCTCCTGCCTGGTCAGATGATAAGCAAAGGAAAATAAAGATTCTACGAAAGGAAGAAATAATTCTTCAAATTTTTTATCCTCTTGAGGCATTACTTTTCGATATTTCTACAGAATTGATAAAAAAGACCTACTTTTGCAAATCTATGAAAACAAGAACAATTCTTTTAGGTTTATCGGTGCTCCTGAGCACATTGATTTTCTCCGGCTGTAAGGGCGAGTTTGAAAAGATTCGTACCTCAGGGGACGCAGAACGTTTATATACTGCTGCGATGGATTATTATGAAGATGAGGAGTACCAAAAAGCTCAAACACTGCTCGAGCTAATCATTAGTAGTTACCGCGGTAAAAAAGAAGCGGAAGAGATTTATTATAAATATTCTTTCACTTTTTATTATTTGGGGAATTATACTTCAGCTTCCAGCTACTTCAAAAATTTTACGCAGACTTACGGAAATAGTCCGCTAAAACAGGAGGCAGATTTTATGTCCGCTTACTCAAATTACCAACTATCTCCAAATTTCAGGTTGGATCAAACGAATTCTTTGCAGGCAATTAGTGAGTTACAACTCTTTATAAATACTTATCCCGATAGTGAAAGGGTTCCTCAGTGTAATGAACTCATTGAAAGAATGCGTGATAAACTGGAGGAAAAAGTATTAGATGAGGGTCGTCTTTATTTTAATATGAGGAGATATAACTCGGCTATTCAATCTTATGAAAATCTATTAAAGGATTTTCCAGAGACTGAAAATGCCATGAATATTCGCGTGATGATTATTCGTTCTGCTTTCTTGCTGGCGGAAAATAGTATCTACGAAAAGCGTAAAGAACGATTGGAAGACGCGCAAAAAAGAGTAGATGAGTTTTTGCGGAAATACCCAAAGTCAACTTACGTTAAGGAAGTAACTAACTTCAAAGAGGAGATTATTAAAAAGATTAACTTATTTCAATAATATGGATATTAAAACTAAAGTTCAGGGTGTTGACCCAAATGTTCAACCTCGCGATATTGACGGTATATCTGCGAAAGCAGCCAATATTTACGAAGCATTGGCTATTATATCTAAGCGCTCTCAACAATTAAGTGTTGAGCTTAAACGCGAGCTAAATAATAAGTTGGAGGAGTTTGCCGTTAGTTCTGAGACCATTGAGGAAATCAGTGAAAACAAAGAGCAAATTGAAATTTCTAAATTCTACGAGCGTCTGCCTAACCCTTCTATTATTGCTTTAGAAGAGTTCATCCGTGGTGATATAGCTCACCGTTATGTAGAAAAAGAAATTGAGGATTAATTAAGTTCCAAAAAATGATATCATGAGACTAATACTGCTTTTTCTATTATTTAGCGTTTCAGTCCATGCTCAGGAATTTAACTTTTCTGTAAAAATAAATACCCAAAAGCTACAGACGGTAGATCCAAAAGTTTTTCTTACGCTGGAGCAAAGTATCAATGAGTTTCTCAATACTACCCGGTGGACAGAAAATAATTATCAGCCGTTTGAACGCATTAAAGGTAATTTTTTACTTACTATTCAGGAAGAATTATCCACTACTTCCTTTAAGGCAGAATTGGCTATTCAAGCGACAAGACCTGTTTTTGCTGCGGGCACTTATGCCACTACCTTGATTAATCATATCGATAAAGATTTTGTTTTTTCTTACGAACAGTTCCAGCCTATTCAGTATTCCAAAAACACTTATGTTGACAACTTGAGTAGTGTGTTGTCGTTTTATGCGTTTGTTATTTTAGGTCTTGACGGTGATTCTTTTGCCTTGAATGGAGGTAATCAGGCGTTTCAAAACGCTTTTGATATTATTTCAAATGCTCCTCAGGGAAATGGTACAGGATGGGGTACCGATGGAAGTAGGAATAGATATTGGTTATTGGAAAATATCCTTTCTCCACGATGCAGAGCCTACAGAGAAGCAATGTACATTTATCATCGCCTCGCCATGGATGTAATGCACCAGGACGCAGCTAAAGCAAGGGTGATTTTAACGGAAGCACTTACAAACATGGAAAAAGTCAATATGGCCTATCCAAATGCCATGATTACCCAAATTTTTGTTAATGCCAAGGCCTTAGAACTAACTGAAATTTTTAAAAGGGGAACCCCTGAGGAAAAAGATATATTTTCCAGAGTGCTCATGCGTATCGACGCCCCTAATGCAGACAGGTATCGATCAATTCGATGATTATTTAATCCGGATAAATGGTTCTACAAAATAAATATTACCGAACTATTTGGTTAGATGATGATTCCTCAGGTGATGTTTGTGTATTAGATCAGCGCGAACTTCCTTTTTCAATAAAAATTCTTTCCTTAAAAAATTTGGAAGACGCAGCTTCTGCCATTGAAAATATGGCAGTTCGTGGTGCACCGCAAATTGGCGCTACCGCTGCTTTTGGATATTATCTGGCGACCAGAGACATGACGGAAGATGTTTCCTTCGCAGATTTTATCTCTTCTGTTTCAGATAGACTTGCCGTTACCCGACCTACCGCAGTAGATCTCTTTTATGCCATTGAATTACAAAAAAGGGCATTGACTGCTTTGGTTGATCAGTCATTGGCTGATTTCGGTTCCTTGAAGGAAAAAGCGATGACCGTTGCTTTGAGGACAGCTCAAAAATGGTGCGACGATAGCATAAAGGAATGTGAAGCCATTGGACAGGCTGGCCTTGAAGTAATAAAGAAAATATATGCTAAAACGGGAAAACCCGTTAATATTCTTACCCATTGTAATGCCGGTTGGTTAGCCTGTATTGATATTGGTACAGCTACCGCTCCTATTTATGCTGCTCAAAAGGAAGGTATTCCCGTTCATGTGTGGGTTGATGAAACCAGACCAAGAAACCAGGGAAGCCGTTTAACTGCCTTTGAATTACAAGAACAAAAAGTGCCTTTTACGCTCATTACCGATAATGCCGGTGGCCATCTCATGCAACATGGACTGGTTGACATGGTCATAGTTGGCACGGACAGGACGACCCGAAATGGAGACGTAGCTAATAAAATTGGAACTTACCTGAAGGCCTTAGCCGCTTTTGATAACCAAATTCCTTTTTATGTGGGTTTGCCTTTGTCTTCTTTAGATGCCAATATCGCTGGCGGGGTAAAAGAAATACCCATTGAGGAACGCAGTCCAGATGAGGTACATTGGATAGAAGGTTGGAATGGCACAAAAATAGAAAAGGTACGTATTTCACCCTTTGATGCCCCAGCGGCAAATTTTGGTTTTGATGTTACGCCCGCCAGACTTATTACCGGAGGCTTAATTACCGCTAAGGGTATTTGTCCGGCAAATGAGAAGGATATTAGTCAGTTTTTTGGATTATGATAGACGAAGGTTATATTAAATATGAGGCAATCTGGCATCCTTCCCCGCCTTTTGAGCCCTCAGTAACAGATTCTTTGATTGTTCACCGGCAATTAATGCTTAAGTACGACCTTATTGGCGCTTATCCCGATGGTATTGGCTTTGGAAATATTAGTCAAAGAAATGGTCAATCCAATTCGTTTGTGATTTCGGGTTCTGCCACCGGCTCAGTACCAATGCTTTCCAGCGCCCATTTTTCTTTGGTTTTAAAAACGGATCCTATTCAAAATAAACTTTGGTGCACTGGGCCTCATATTGCTTCCTCAGAAGCGATGAGCCATGCAGCTTTTTATACTATTTTACCCCATATAAATGCCGTGATTCATGTTCATCATGAAAAATTATGGCAAAAATATCTTTTTACCCTGCCTACAACCGCTTCTGAAGCAACTTATGGCAGTCCTGAAATGGTGAAAGAAATTGAAAGATTATTGAGAGACCCAACAGTGGCTGATGGGAATATGATGTTTATGGCCGGACATACCGATGGTATTTTTGCCTTCGGTGCTGACCTGGAGGAAATTTCAGTTAAACTTATTCAACTGCTTTCCACCCTTTAAGCAGGTCGGAAAAAGAGCCTTTCTGTCCTAACTCTCTCAGTTAGCTTATTAAAATGCAGCATACCTTGCATCAAAAAATAAATGCTGCGATGTCTCCTTTTGCTAGGTCTGTTTTTAATAGCGAATGATTCCTTTTCTCAAACTTCTGCCACCGTGGGTGTACATGGGGTAAAAGAAGATTGGATGCAAAAGGGACATGATTATTGGGTTATTCCCATTGGTAATAAAGGCATTTATAGAATTTCAACAGAGGAGCTGGTGAAAAATGGCTTACCTCACTTAAATGATACGTCTAATTATCAATATCAACTCTATGCATTAGGAGTTCCCATTCCTTTTTTTATCCATCATGCGAATACGTTTTCACCCACTTCCTATTTGGAGTTTTATGGAGAAGGAGATGAGGGAAAATCAGATGATTTGCTCTTTAATAAAACATTGCCCCGGCTAAATCCCCTTTATAGCTTATTTACCGATACTACCTATTATTTTTTAAGCTGGCAACGAAAAGAAAATCCGACAGTCCCTCTGGTAATTATGAGACAGATGCCCCTTATTAAAAATTGGACGCCTGGCATTGTTTATTTAAAGGAACAAGTGGTCTATAATGACAGACCGATGAAGGTATTTAATAAATGGGTCGGCGTCGATTGGGCCACTTCTCAGTTTGAAAACGAAGGCATTGCTTCCGATTGGTACAATACACTTATTACTAATATTTCATCGCCTGGTATTAAAAATTATAATCATAAGATACCCATCCAGGAAAGGGCTCGTGCTACCCTAAATATTCATCTGATAACCAATGATTTCGATGAGCCCCACAGATTACAATTTTTCATTAATGACTCTTTTATAGGTTCGGATACATTTTCCTTTTCAAAAATTAAAAATTATGAATTTAATGTGAATACCGAGGTACTTCGGGAGCATAATTCAGTCATAGTAAAAACTACCAATGGCGAATATGATAAATTTGCTATCGGCTGTGTGACTCTTTCTTATCCAGCCGTTGAAACCCTTTTGTCACATACCTTTGAGATCTTAAACAGGGATAATTATTTGCCAACAGGCATACAAACCAATGAGAAATCAACGCAGATAGTTGCTTGGAACTTAATTGGCAAGGAGGTTCATTATACCCAAACTGATGAAAATGGCTTGTTTTTTATGGCCATTTCTCCGAAAGAGACAAAACATCCATTCTTCATTCAGGCCGAGAAAAGCGTATCCTGGGTCTCCCTTCCTAAAATTTCCTTCTCTCCCCATGATTTACCCCCGATAGATATTGACCTGTTATTGATTTCAAATGCTCTGCTCACCGCAGATAAATTGGGGAATAATCCGTTGGCAGACTATGCGGAGTATAGAAAAAGTATGGAGGGTGGAAACTTTTCCCCGTGGATTTCAGACATTAAACATCTCGAAATGCAATATGCTTTTGGTATTCCAAATCACCCTTTAGCTATCAGAGTTTTTATAAACAGGTTAATTCAAAGAAATTATCTGTTAAAAGGTATTTTATTAATTGGAAAAGGCAGAGAGTACAGAGATATTCGCAAAATCCGGGTTCCTAATGGCTTGTTGTCAGAAGAAGATCTTCCCTCTTTACTTCCCACCTGGGGTTATCCGGGAAGTGATGCCATGTTAGTCAGCTCCTTTGAAAATGATTTGCCATGGACAACCTTGGGTCGGATTCCAGCTATTTCCCCGGAAGAAGTAACCCTTTATCTAAAGAAGGTGATTCTTTTTGAAAAAAACAGGGAATCAAATGAAGTAAATCCTGCCTGGGTTAAAAGCGTGATTCAATTGGGCGGGGGAACTTATGAACCCGAGAAAAAGTATATCAGAGAGGTATTAGCTAATTATACTCAATTGTTAGATGCACTGCCCTGGTCACCCAATGTGACCTCTTTTTTTAAGGAAAACGATGAACCTATTTTTGTCCCGTATTCTCAACAATTTTTTGAAAAGGTGAATAAGGGCATTGGATTAATCATTTTTCTTGGACACTCAACCGCGGGTACCTTCGATTTTAACATCGACAATCCCCGTTTATATGAAAATGGGTATAAGCAACCTTTTTTTTTATCATTGGGATGTTATGCTGGAAACCATTTTACTTCATTCAGGAGTCAGGGCGAACGATTCATTTTTTATCCCGAAAGTGGTGCCATTGCTTTTGCTGCAACCAGAGGTGTCGGTTTTTTACATTTATTAGCAGAGATGGGAAGTGTTGTTCTTGAACAAATAAAAGGGGACGATGACTTTCCCGCCTGGGGAAAAGTCATACATAATGGTATATTGAAGTTAATGAAAGGCGATAATAAACCGCTTCAGGCTATGGCACAACAGTTAACTTTTCAAGGGGATCCTCTCGTTTATTTGCCTGTCCCTTTGTCTCCGAAACCTGATTTTTTACCTCATTCTTTCAGTGTTTTTCCTTTTCCTGTATTAGTTACCTCTGATTCAATGCAGCTGGAATGGAAGATTTCACACCTGGGTTTAGAGCCACTTGAAGCCCTTAAGGTTGAAATATCTATGAGGGGTTTGGATGAAAAAATCCTTTTTGTAGGATTTATTCCTTTGCAAACTCTTGATAACAAGGTAAAATTAGTGCTTCCCATTCCATCAGATGTATTGAAGGGAGAGTATAGATTGTTTGTAAAATATGTTCAACAGAGGTGGATAAATGGAATGGGTGAAACCAAGGAGGAAAGCATAAATATATCCTATTTTCATGACGATGGTGGGGAAGGATATCCCTTGCAGGTGGAAAACAGACTTTTTATTCCCTTATCACCCATCGACAATGGAATTTTAAACGAGGGAAATAAGTTTTCACTGTTTAGAGCATCTGACGAATTATCATCCCAGGAAATTCAAATGGAGTGGAAGGGGAGTGGGGTAGCTGGTTTGAACCAAAATGTTGATACCACATTGACGCTTGATAAAGATATCTTTTATCAATCTTTAGTTTTTAAAGAAGATAGTTCTGTCTTACATGGTCTCGTTCCTTTCCCATTGATTTTGGATATAGTGTATTACTGGCGTGCGTATCCTGAAGAAACAAGTGATTATATATTAGGCAATTTACCCTTTCAATCATTTACATATAATAATAATTCATTATATGAAATTAGTTTAAGTACCCAACGTCAATTGAATGAGGGAAAATTAGAGGGACTACAATGGCAACAGAAAGAAGATGATGTCCCAGATTGGGTTTTTTCTACTGTATTTAACACAGTGCTTATTCGAAATAAATGGAACGATGTGGAGAACCCTCCTTCATTTATACATAACGGACAACCCATTGGCTCACCCTGGCCTGGGTTGCTGACAGCGGCCATCCAGGTGATGGTTTGGGATACCATAGAAGGTCATTGGATAAAAAATCCACCGGGAGGTTTATTTCATGCTAAAAGTAATGGCAATGCTATGAATGTCTGGGTATTTGATACCCGAAATGCGGAAGGTCGTCAGGGACTTATCTCTTTTCTTGAAAATGGCATTCCTACAGGTGCTTATGTTTCTGTTTATTCTGCTCAGGAAAGGGAAAATGGTGATTATCGACCTGAGTATTGGGAGGCAGATGCCCTTGAATATGGAAAAGATATTTTTTCTGTATTAGAAAAATTTGGTGCCACTAAAGTAAGGGTTCTCAAGGAAAGGGGAGCTGTTCCATACATTTTTCACTTTAGGAAGGGCTTTGGTAAACTGGACGAATCTATGGCCCTTTTTGCCAATGATATTATTTACGCCCAATGTAACCCATCAAAAGTTTGGCATAAAGGTTCTTTTACCAGCCCCTTACTGGGTCCGGCTCTTTCGTGGAGCGAATTACAAATAGATTTTAAGGAAGAAGTGGGCATTTTTGACACAATAGATATAGTCATATCTGGTTTTAATCCTTCTTTTCCCCATTTTAAACCCATTCTGTTAGAGAAAAAGGCAATCTCTCAAGGGTTTAAACAATGGAATGTTAATACAAACGATTTTTTCTTAAGTGAAATAGATAGCTTATTGGCTGTGAAACTAGGTATCTCAATAGGCCAACTTAATAAAACGAGTTGGCCTTTCCTACAAGTAAAATTTAATATTACTAACCGGTTGACACGAACACCCTTGAGTTTGGATAAAATTCAAGCGGTGTTCAATCCTTTACCAGAGGTTAAAGTCAGCTTGATCCCCAATATATCGTATGATTCCATCCTTAATACTTCAGACTTTTTAGCCTATTGGCAGCTGGAAAACTTAAGTTCCTTTACTACCGATTCGCTCAGACTTTCCTATAAAATAGAGCAAGGAACTACCGTAATTTCCGATCATACCTTGACTTTTAACCCTCTGCTCCCTTTTGAAACGCTTAAGATTCCCTGGCAGTTATCGCTGGCAGATTTAGAGGGGGAGATAGATTTAGCCTGGCAGTGGGGATTGCCGAATAATGATTTTCATCCCAAAAATAATAAAGGAAAAGTAAAAGGTATTAAGCTGCCCAACAAATATAAAGTATCCCTTTCCCTTCAATTGGACGGCGAGATACCTCAACAAGGAACCTTTGTTTCTCAAAGACCAGAATGTATTATTGAGGGTATCATTATGAGTATTAATGAGAAGGAAAAAATTGATTCACCTGAAATTACAGCTTTTTTAACCCTTCCAAATGGATTGGTAAAACCGATTGTTTGGGATTATGAAGGAGTGAAAATAGATATTGAGTCCATAGACAACAGGTACAAAATTAGCATCTTTTGGCAGCCCTTTTTTAGCGAAGAAGGAACTTACAAAATTCAATTAAGTATGGACAAGTATAGTGAAACCTGGATTTTTGAAGTGGCGAAACCACAAAAATTTACTCGTTTTGTTAACTATCCAAATCCATTCTCTACCTGGACCAGATTTCATTATTCTTTGAGTGCTGGTGTTGACATTCTTCAATACAATATTCAAATTTTTTCGATGACAGGATTATTGGTCCGGCAGTTAAGTAATGAAGATGTCGGTAGTTTTCATATTGGTACTCATTTGACAACAGGTGGTTGGGACGGTAAAGATACTTTCGGAGATGCACTCGCCAATGGTGTTTATATCTATAAACTGGCATGGTTAAACCAGCATCTTATGGGTAAAATGGTGTTAATAAGTCCATAAATGGTAAGTGTCATCATCCCCGTTTACAATGCTGAAAAAACACTAGCCAGAGCCATAAAATCTGTGCTTAATCAAGCTTTTGTCAGCCAGTTAATTATCGTAAATGATGCGTCCACCGACCATAGTCTTTCTATTATTGCCTTTTTTCGGACTACTTATTTTTTTCCAAACGGGACCATAAAACTGGATTTACGTAGTCTGGACGACAATAAAGGAGTTTCTATGGCAAGAAACTTAGGTTTGGAATGGGTCACTTCTCCTTTGGTCTCCTTCCTTGATGCAGATGACGAATTTTTACCTGGAAGATTTTATGAAAATGTCCTTCAACTTATTGAAAATAAAGAGATTGAAGGTATTTATTCGCCTGTTCAGGTGAAATATGAAGGTGTGTCGGCAAAGGAAAATCATCAAAAAATGAGTAACGAAAAGGAAATTATTGGAGATATAGGTGAACTTAACGACAGATTGTTTTCTAATTTTTTGGGTTTTTCAGAAAAATATTTCTTGCTATCCGGATTATTAATCCGACGAAAAAGTATTTTAAACATTGGCTTTTTTGACCCGGATTACGCCTATTGTCAAGATACAGATTGGTTGCTGCGTATTACTTCTACCTTAGCATTGTTACCCTCAAAAAGTAAAGATCCCCTGGTAATTATTTGGAGGCATGCTGAAAATAGAATTTTGGATGGTTCAGCAGCTTCCGTTTTCAGATATACCTTGCTGAAAAAATGGTTGCCGTATGTTCTCACCCGCAAAGATTTTGCTTTTAAGCAGAAGCTGTTTTTTATTAATAGTTTGTTGGATTCTCCAATAAAGCCTGGCGGACATAAAATTTTCAAGATTTTAACAGCCTTTGAAATGTGTATTAGAAATCCTCGAATACTTAGCTGGCTGATTAATCAATGAAAATATTATATTTTTCTCCTACTTATTCCCCCATAACGCATGGTCCAGCCTTAACGGCTCAAATTATAGCAAACATACCTTCTGATGAACATTCCATAGAGATAAGAATGGTGTCGGAATCTTTTGAGTTTGATGCTCCGCCCAATGCCTATTTGATAGATATTCAGATAAAAAGAGTTTTTCACGCCTGGGGGAAATGGATAAGAATGTGGCGCTATCACCAAAAGGCCGTTGAAATTTATAAAGATTATCCTTTTGATTATTTGTTATTTAATGATGCTTTATTAAGCTTTTTTTCGGCGCTGTGGTGGCGTAAGTCGTCTGTTCAGATTTGGGGTTTTTGTAACGATTGTGCTTATATGAGTTTATCTTCTAATGTTAATAAATGGAAGCCTAGTTTTTTGATGGAATGTTTGCACGCCCTAGCGGAATGTGCTACGATGAAACTGGCGGACGGTATTTTTACCTGTTCGCAGGCTTTAAGGAATATGGCAATGCTTGTCTATGGAATCAAATCTGATAAGATAAAATGTTTATATCCTGGCATTCATCTTTCCTTTTGGACATATAAATTCCGTTGCTTTAAAGACTTAAGAGAAATGGAGGAAATTTTATTTGTGAAGAGTGATTATAAAAATGGAGGTTTATTGGTCCTTTTGAATGCTCTTAACAGGTTATCGCATCTTTCTTTTCGTTTACATATTGTGGGAACGCCATCCAGTCAACTAGCTAATCTTCAAATTTTACTAAATAAATATCCAAATCTGAACATCGTCCTTTATGGACAAGTTTCTCCCTTTAAAGTGCGGGAGCTTATGTATAAATGTGATATGCTTTGTATTCCTTCTATAAATGAAGGATTTGGTATTGCTAACATTGAAGGATTAGCGACAGGTATCTCTGTCGTCAGTTCTAGTGCTGGGGGAATCCCCGAAGTTTTACCGATGGATAAATATGGATGGACGGTTCCGCCTAATGATGACATTTCTCTGGCAAGGTCTATTGAATATTGTTGGCGCAATAAGATGGAGCGATCAAAACGATCCCAGGCAGGGCGCGCCATGGTTGAATTACATTTTACAAGCCAGCAGTTGCAAGAAAATTTTATACAATGCATTATGAAAAAATAGCTAAAATCGCCCTTTTTGAACCTGAATTACATCATGAAGTGCTAGAAATATTTTTAGCTTATTACGTTCATATTGCTGAGAATATATCGATTTTAACTTATAGTGAAAATATAAAATACATCGGTGGAACGTCACGTTTTCAGCCCAATGTAACTTGGTGCACTTTTGAAAATAGGAAAAAAGATGAACTGTTAATAAAACAATGGATATTAGAGCAGTCTGATGTTGATTTATTTGTCTGGATTACTTTATCTCCTTTATGGTTAAATTTTAGTATCGAAAAATTACCAGTGAATTCAATGCTTGTTATTCATAATTATCACTTTTGGTTTGATTATGAGAACCACAAAGCACCTTTATTTCATCATTTAAAAACAATTTGGCATCAATGGATTTACTTTTTTAGTTATCGACAAAAGCAGAAAAGATGGCTGTCAAGATTTCGCTATTGGAACAGTTTGGTATCCTTTCCATTTATTCCTCCTCAGCGCATTCCTCCTCAGCATTCTACCTCTAAAAATAATTTATCGGTAGTGATTCCGGGCGGCATCAGGGAAAATGGAAGAGATTATGGCTTAGTTATTCAATTAATTGAAAAATTACCCACCACCATGGCGATTGAACTTGTATTTCTGGGAGATGCAAGCAGTC
>CAMDWC010000063.1 GCA_945878825.1 Haliscomenobacter hydrossis DSM 1100 | reverse complement strand
AATACTGCACTCTCTTTCAAAAAGGTGAACAACATTTCCATGATGATCAGCCATAATCTGAAACTCAATATGACGGGGAGAACTTACGTATTTTTCAACAAAAACGGCATCGTCACCAAAAGAAGCTAAAGCCTCACTTTGAGCCCTTTGCATCTGGCTTTCAAGCTCTTCCATATTCATAACCTTCCGCATTCCTTTGCCTCCACCGCCTGCAGCCGCTTTTATTAATATGGGAAAACCAATGTCAGCGGCAATGATTCTTGCCTGGTCAATGGATGTTAAAGTATTCTTATTTCCAGGAACCAGCGGAACCCCCTGCTTTCTTACCGTCTCTCTGGCAGCAATTTTGTTTCCCATCAAATCGATACTTTCTGCCGTTGGTCCAATAAATATAATGCCTGCTTTCGCAACCTGACCAGCAAATTCTGCATTTTCACTCAAAAATCCGTAACCAGGATGTATGCCATCCACGCCTGCCTTTAGGGCTGTTTCTATGATGATGTCCCCCCTTAAATAGGAAGAAGAGGAAGAAGCTAGTCCAATACAATAAGCTTCATCGGCATATTTGACATGTAAACTGTTTATATCTGCCTCCGAGTAAACGGCCACCGACTTTTTACCTAATTTTTTAATGGTTTTTATAATTCGTAGAGCAATTTCTCCCCGGTTGGCAACTAATATTTTTTCCATGATGACTACTTATGTGCTCAAATATAATTGATTTGACCGCCACTTTTACTATTTTTAAAGTAATAATGGGGTCAACCATTAAATAGATTGTTTTGTTTTATCGAAAAATATAGCACGGTGGAGTCAAAATGCATTGAACTGAAAATTGAAGGGATGGATTGTGCTCAATGTGCAGTGGGGATCACTCGTTTTCTTGAAAAAAAGGGACTGGAAGAGGTGAGTGTAGATTTTCAAACGGGTGAGGCTCAGTTTGTTATATCTAATGATTCCATGACGGTTGAAGAAGTCAAAAAGGGTATTAGCAAACTTGGATATACCGTAATTAAAGAAGCAGATAATTCATTAAAGGGTGCATCTCTTAAATTATGGATTAGTTTGGTTTTTACCTCCCCCTTATTGCTTTTTCATGTGCTTATGGCCTTCGGCATTCACTATCCATTTATGCATAATATTTGGATTTCTTTTATGCTTGCAGCTCCAGCCATGTTCATCGGTATGGTTCACTTTGGAAATTCTGCCTACCAGTCACTAAAAATGGGTGTTCCAAATATGGATGTACTCATTTTTACGGGAGGAATCGCAGCTTTTATATATAGTGTGATCGGCCTTGTCAAAATGGATGAGAACCTAAACTTTTTTGAAACGGCCGCAGGTATTTTTACGCTGGTTTTATTAGGAAATTGGCTGGAGAAAAAAGCGGTGAATCAAACTACGTCGGCTATAAAGTCTTTAGCAAATTTGCAAAAAGGGTCGGCAAGAAGACAGTTACCCGATGGTCGTATTGAAGATGTGGAAGCCTCTCAGATTAAATTAAATGATGTATTACTGGTTTCTGCGGGCGAAATTGTTCCTGTCGATATGATTATTACCTCCGGTGAGGTTCTATTGGACGAATCACTAATTACTGGTGAATCTATGCCTGTGCTTAAAAAAACAGGGGATTTAGCCATTGGTGGAACCAGGTTATTTGACGGAATTTTGGAGGGTAAGGTTAAGGCAAAAGGGAGAGATGCGGTGGTCGGAAATATGATTGCGCTGGTAAAAATGGCCAGAAATGATAAACCTGCATTACAACGCTTTGCCGATAAAATGAGCGCCATTTTTGTGCCCGTTGTCTTGCTTTTATCCTTAGCTACCTTTTTAGTAGCTACCTTTTTATTTGGTATTTCTTATCAGGATGCTCTGCTCAGGTCCATTGCCGTGCTCGTTATTTCTTGCCCATGTGCCTTGGGTCTTGCCACACCCACCGCCGTAATGGTTGGGGTAGGTCGATTGGCAAAAAGTGGGGTAATTATAAAAGGGGGTGCTACCCTGGAGGCTTTAGGTAACCTGAAAACCATGGTTTTTGATAAAACAGGTACCTTGACAACCGGTGAATTTACTATTTCCGAACCTCTTACCATCCGTCCTGATGAGGCCGCTTATGTGAAAGCACTTTGCTATCATTTGGAAAAAATTTCCGCTCATCCTATTGCCAAATCCATTCTCACTTCTTTTGAATCTTTCAATAAACCCGAGGTATTACCTGTTTTTACCAAGGTTTGGGAAGATAAAGGCATCGGAGTCAGCGGTATTGATGATAATGGGAATGTATATTTCTTAGGAAAGTGGCCTGAGGGTAAACCAAATAAACCTGATGCCGATCTATTTTTACTCATAAATAATGAAGTCAGGGCTTCTTTTATTATTGCAGATAAGGTGCGAACGGAAGCTGCTGCGGTAATTAGTGGACTTAAAGTAAGAAATATTTCAACCCTAATTCTCTCCGGAGATAATGAAAGTAAAACCAAAAAAGTCGCCAGCGAACTGGGTATCGATCATTATTACGCAAGTAAATTACCCTCAGAAAAATTAGATATTATTTCCCGATATTCCGATGAAAATATTACCGCAATGATAGGCGACGGGGTAAATGATGCCCCTGCTCTTACCCGTGCATCGGTAGGCATATCGATTAGTAATGCCTCTCAGATGGCTGTTCAATCGGCTCAGGTGATTTTAATGAATGGTAACCTGAGTAAATTACTGGAGGCCATTGATATTTCAAAACTGACGGTTAATACCCTAAAAAATAGTATATTCTGGGCTTTTTCTTACAATATAATTGCTATCCCTTTAGCAATGGGCGGTTTCCTTAACCCCACCTGGGGAGCACTATTCATGGCTTTTTCTGACCTTATCGTAATAGGAAATGCCTTGTTTCTTAATTACAGGAAACTTTTTTAAACCTCTACCTTCCTTTTATTGTTGCCATATAAATTTAATCAATGATTATGAGGTATCCAATAGTGAAGTTTTTACTTCCTTTTTCTCTTTTATTATCTTCTTGCGAAGAACCTTTTATTCCAGAAAATTTACAACAGGAACCACAAATGGTGGTTGAAGGGTTTATTGAGGCAGGTGATAATGCTAATCCTGCCTTCCTGGTGATTACCAAAACACTTCCTTTTTTATCAAGTATCTCCACAGAAACGCTGAATAATAATTACGTTTCCGGGGCAAAGGTAACGCTGTCTGAAGGCGATCGGAAAATCTCACTAACAGAGGTTTGCTTTAAAGATTTACCAGCTAACTTAAAAGCGCAGGCAGCAAAAATACTAGGCTTCAATATTGAAAATAACAGTTTCATTCCCAATGTTTGCTTTTATGCCGACCTGGTTCAGGCTATGCCCGGACAGGCAGGTAAAAAATATCAGATTGAGATTTTTGCTGAAGGAAAAAAGATTACTGCTTCAGCCACTATTCCTCTTCCCGTTCCGCTCGATTCTCTTCGGTTTGTCCCTAATCCAGGGGCTAATCAAGATTCATTTTTATTGCTTACCTCTAAACTAGCTGATCCTAAAACGCAGCAGAATTTTTATAGATATCTTGTAAGAATGGAAGGTGGTCCATTTATTGCACCAGGGGGCGGTTCGCTGTTTGATGATAGATTATTCAATGGACAAAATTTTAAACTTAATCTTCCCCGACCTGGTGCCGATGGTGAATCATTTAATTTTACTACTTTTGGCCTTTATCCAGTAGGAAAGGAAACAACGGTTCGGTGGGTAACCATGGACCAGTCTCTGTTTGATTTTTGGAATACCCTCGAGTTTAGTATCAATAATCAGGGGCCCTTTTCAACCTACACCCGGGTAAGAACCAATGTGTCGGGAGCGTTGGGTGTTTGGGGCGGTCTCTATGTGAAAAATTATACGCTCATTGTAAAAAAATAAATTAGTTCTTCTATGGAAAACCCTAAAGTTGCCCACACCAATGAAATAAGTATTAAAGTAGGCCTTGACGAAAACAAGGTACCAATAGACATATTATGGACCGCCGATAAAAATGATGAAACTGCTGAACATCAAACGTGTAAAGCTATTTTGTTATCACTGTTCGATGGCGTTCATCAGGAAACGCTTAAAATAGATCTGTGGACAAAAGATATGATGGTCAGTGAAATGGATCGATTTATGTTTCAGACGTTGAAGGCGCTTTCAGAAACTTATTTTAAAGCCTCGCAAAATGCTGCCCTGGCTAACGAAATGCAGCGGTTCGTTCAGTATTTTGGGGAAAAAACAGAGGTTATTTCACCAGAAAAATAAAATTTAATAAATCACTTTGTGAAAATTTCTTATATTTGCTCCCCGGTGAGCGCACTTGGTGCTGCTCCTTCTAATCCCCCAGGGTGGAAACGCAGCAAGGGTACGAAGTTGAGCGCTCGTTGTGTTGCTCACCTTATTTCTTCCCTTCCTTCCCATTTCATTTCCTTATTTTTATTATTTTTTTATCCTAACCTATAAATACGTAATTTATTGCTATTCAATATTTTACATAATATGTAATCAAATTATTGAAATATTTTTTTAATATATATATATTATATAAAGATAGATTACTATATTTGAACTGTTTATGATTAACGAGATATGCATATTCTGTTTATAAAATCATTTTGTAACCAAAATAATAGCATTTTAATCCTGTTATAGTATTTTTTGTTGTACTTATCATAACACATACAACGGAGAGAGGTTATCTAACATACCATTTAGCGGGACAAGGAGTCTGATTCTTGTCCCTTTTTTTTGCCTTATTCTTCTTTTACAAGACGTGACAGCACCAGATCAATCAATTTTTCTATACTTTTATTTGCCATTTGACTAAAAATATTTTGAGGTCTGTTGGCAAGAATGACATTACAGCTTATAGCTTTATGATTTAAAAGGGTACTCAATCCATAGATTCCACTTGTTTCCATTTCGAAATTCGTTAGGCTTGCTTCCTCTCTTTCTGCGTTAGCTATGGTATCCAATAGATTTCTCATGCGACTCTTTAAGCGCAACTGCCGACCTTGTGCCCCGTAAAATCCTGGGGCTGTTAAGGTTATTCCTGTTTGCATGTCGTTTTTAAAAAGACTTATTAAAGAGGCATTGGCGGCAGTTAAGTAGGGTTTTACAGGCAACATGCCCAATGCTGGGTATTTGGCATGTATTTTCAAATTAAATGTCTCTAAGGCTTGGTCGATGTCGATATCATAGAAAGATAACAAGTTATCTAACCCGAGACTATGGGTATTTAATAAAAAACTATCAATGGGAATAGACGCATGCAGCGAACCTGAGGTGCCAATTCTTATAAATGTTAAGGTCGTATGTGTTTCTTTGGGCTTTCCCGTTCCAAAATCAATATTCACTAAGGCATCCAGTTCATTGATAACTATATCAATATTATCGGTTCCGATGCCAGTGCTTACCACAGAAATAGGTGTTTTTCCTATTATTCCGGTATGTGTTATAAATTCCCTGTGTATTCGTTTATATAATATTTTGTCAAATTTTTTGGACACCTGACGGACACGGCTGGGGTCTCCAACCAATATAATGGTAGTACCTATTTCACTTGGCAATAAATCGAGATGATAAATTCTACCATTTGGGCTTAAAATTAATTCTGCTGACTCCATTTTATTATTTTTGTACTTTGCCTGGGTAATGTACAAATTATATAGGCTATACTTAAATGACAAATCACATTATGAACCATATTAGTAACTATTTTAAGTCCTTGCAGGAAGATATCTCTCATCAATTATCCATTGCTGACGGCGGTATTCCTTTTCTGGTCGATACCTGGAAAAGACCTGAAGGGGGCGGCGGAACCAGCATGGTTTTAAATGGAAAAAAAATTGAAAAAGGGGGCGTTATGTTTTCTGCCGTCGATGGTGTATTAAATGAAAAGGCCGCAAAAGGATTAAATATTCCAGCGGGTGATTTTACTGCTACAGGCGTTTCTATCGTTTTGCATCCTTCTAATCCCTTCTCACCTATCATTCACATGAATGTTCGTTATTTTGAAATGGATAACGGATTGTGGTGGTTTGGCGGTGGTATAGATTTAACGCCTCATTACATTGATCCTGAAGATGCTATCTTTTTTCATACAGGTCTGAAAAATGTGTGTGATCTGCACGACCCTTCTTTTTATCCTACCTTTAAAAATTGGGCCGATGATTACTTTTTTCTTCCTCACAGGAAGGAAACAAGGGGCGTTGGGGGTATTTTTTTTGACAGGTTAGTCGCCGCTAAAAGAGAGGATAAAGAGGCTGCTTTTGATTTTGTTAAAGCGGTGGGGGAGTCTTTTTGTTCCCTTTATTTACCCATACTTCAACGTACTTATGATTGTCCTTTTAATGACCTGAATAAGAAATGGCAGTTTGTCAGGCGCGGCAGATATGTCGAATTTAATCTGGTTTGGGATAAAGGAACTAAATTTGGACTGGAGACCAATGGAAGAACAGAGTCTATTTTGGTGAGCATGCCGCCTATGGCTTCCTGGGAATATGACCATCAGGTGGAAAATGGTTCGCCTGAGGAATTTACCCTGTCTCATTTGAAGAAAGGAATTAACTGGATTTAACCCGCTATTGGCATAAAATGGTGATATTTTCTGTCTTGATTGTATTACTCCAATTTCCAGCCCGATCTTTTATTTTTATATTATAGAATAAAGAATCTTTGGGAAAGCTGTTGCTGGCTATGCAGGTTAGACGTGTATTCGGAAAAGTGCAACAAAAATAGCGGGTATCGGATCTATTCGTTAACGAGAGCTTTATATTTCCTTGAATCCCCCTGCCAGCACCCAATTGAGGTATTTCACCAATCTTAAAAAGGTGATTAAACCCATCCCGACTATCTGTTAATAAAATATTTACACTGTCCGCATTACCTAAATTTCCATCTCCATCAGTAAATTTGAAACTTATTTCAATGGTATCTTGAGGCAATTGACTACTTCTACTTTGAATAATTGTATTTTTGCTTAATCCTATGTATTCGATAACAGGCTCATTGGGAAATTCTGGTGGGCGCGAACAACTCTCTGTTAAAATTAGAGTTGTGGCTAATATAAAGCAGTTAAAGGGGGCGAATGACATCGATTTCATGATTGAAAATTTATAAACAAAAACGATTAAATGGCTAATGATAACACGAAATACCGTCATTTCGTTGCTGACAATACGAAGGATTTTAATGACAAAGCATGGGAAATTTATCAATTCCAGTCAAAAAATAATACTTTATATCAGAAATTCCTTGAACTTCTTCCAAATTGTTTGCCTAATCAGGAAAATTTATTTTCCATCCCGTGTTTACCCGTTCACTTTTTTAAACATCAATTGATTCAAACAGGTTCCTGGGAACCGGAAATTATTTTTTCAAGCAGTGGTACTTCCGGGTCCACGCAGAGTAACCACGCCGTTCGTTCTCTACCTAAATATCTGGAAAACACAGCGCATTGTTTTGAAGAGAGGTATGGGCCATTGGAAAATTATGCCTTTATGGCGCTCTTACCTCATTATTTGGAGCGGAAAGGCTCTTCCTTAGTGGATATGGCCGGGTATTTTATAGGAAAAAGTAAATTTCCAGCTTATTCAGGTTTTTTTCTACATCATAAAGAGAGCCTGATTACCCTGCTGGCAAAAGCTAAATCAGAAAATATACCCGTTGTTTTATTAGGTGTTTCCTTTGCCCTTTTGTCCCTTGCCACTGATTTCACCTTTCATTTTCCGCAACTCATCGTTATGGAAACAGGTGGAATGAAAGGGCAGGGTAGAGAGCTTCCCCGATCAGAACTCCATGCTATTTTGAAAACGGCTTTTGGGGTAAATCACATACACTCTGAATATGGAATGACTGAATTACTTTCACAAGCTTATGCTCCCGCCGATGGCTATTTCTATGAATCACCCGCTCTGAAAATTTTAATCAGAGATGTTACCGACCCTTTTCGTGAAGTGTCCGTGGGTAAAGTGGGTGCCGTAAATATTATTGATTTAGCCAATAAAGATTCTATTTCATTTATTGCAACAGACGATTTAGGCAGAAAATGTCAGGACGGTACCTTTGAAATTTTAGGCAGGCTGGATAATGCTGAAATCAGGGGATGTAATTTACTCGTCCACCACCTGAGTTAGTCTGTCCTACTTGCCTGAAAAATTGGTTTGTCCCAGGTAAGTTAATATAAAGCCTGCCATTATTATAAATAATTTGAGGACGAACCCTACCAATGAGCCCCAACTTTCCAAAAATAACAGAAAGGAAAATTTTAATCCAACAACACTTACTATCATACTTAAGAATCCTGTTACGACCAGTAAAAATCCTAAGATGGTTAATAGATTTTTATATTTGCTCATTCTTTACATATTTGAACACAATATAGATACTTATGCGTTTTATTAATAGTTCAAGGGTTTTTAAAAAACAAATTTATACGTAATGTTGCGATTAATCGAGTGTCCAAGGGATGCCATGCAGGGTTTAAAGCATTTCATTCCTACGGATAAGAAAATATTTTTTTTTAATCTTCTCCTGGATATTGGCTTTGATACCTTAGATTTTGGAAGTTTTGTTTCTCCCAAAGCTATCCCGCAAATGGCTGATACAGCTGATATTGTAACTCATCTGATTAAAAATAATACCAAATTACTGGCCATTGTAGCCAATTACAAAGGCGCCTTGCAAGCCTCTCAATTCGATAAAATTGACCTTATCGGCTTTCCATTTTCAATCTCTGAAACTTTTCAAATCAGAAATACTAACGCAACGTTAAATGAGGCATTTGAACGGGTAGCTGAAATTCAAAATCTTTGCGAAGAGTCTGGAAAATTTTTAATTCTCTACCTTTCTATGGGTTTTGGAAACCCCTATAATGATCCATGGAGTATTGACATTATAGATTATTGGTTAAATAGAATGCTGCCTCTAGGTATTCAGTCGATTCAACTTTCAGATACTATTGGTATGGCTTCTCCGGAAAAAATCACTGAAGTTTTTGAATTTACTTCTAATCAATTTCCTACGTTGGATATCGGTGTTCACCTACATACCAAACCGGAAGATTGGCTTGGCAAAATGGATGCCGCTTATAAAGCAGGTTGCAGGAAATTTGATGGTGCTTTGCTAGGTTTCGGTGGTTGCCCAATGGCTAAAGATGATCTGGTAGGTAATATGCCTATGGAAAATATGATTAAATATGTAGAAGGTTTAAATGAAACAACTCATTATGATCCCTACAAACTAAAAGAAGCCTTAGAAATGGCACACAGGCTTTATCATGAAACCACGGCTTAGTCCTGATACTGCTTTTTATAGTATTCCTGATAACTTCCCGAAGTAACAGAAACCAGCCATTCAGCATTTTCAACATACCAATCGACGGTTTTTACCATGCCTTCCTCAGGGCTTATCTGGGGTTCCCAGCCAAGTTTATCTTTTAATTTGGATGCATCAATGGCATATCGTCGATCGTGTCCTTTTCTATCTGTCACAAAAGTTATTAATTTCTCCGATGTACCTTCCTCTCTTCCTAATTTCTTATCGATAGATTGACATAAAAATTGGACAAGAGCTAGGTTTTGCCATTCATTATGGCCTCCAATGGCATAAGTTTCCCCCATTTCTCCACGGTGGAATATTAAATCTATGGCCGAAACATGATCACCAACCCAAAGCCAGTCTCTGGTGTTTTTGCCATCGCCATAAACAGGTAAATTCTTCATGCCAATAATATTACTTATCATCAACGGAATCAACTTTTCAGGAAATTGGTAGGGGCCATAATTATTGGAACAATTTGAAATGACAACAGGTAAATGATAAGTGTGAAAATAGGCTCGTACCAGGTGATCGGATGCCGCCTTCGACGCAGAATAGGGTGAACGCGGATCGTAAGCCGTCTCTTCTGTAAAATATCCTTCTTCTCCCAATGAACCAAATACCTCATCGGTTGAAATATGGTAAAATAGTTTTCCCTCCGTTTGGCCCTTCCACGCATTTTTACAGGCATTTAAAAGCTGAAATGTACCCAGAATATTGGTTTCCAAAAACGATTGAGGGTCTGTTATCGAACGGTCAACGTGTGATTCTGCCGCTAAATGGATCACAGAATCGATGGGATATTCAATAAAAAGTTGGGATAGAAAATCAGCATCCCGAATATCACCCTTGATAAACTTATAATTTTCGCTGTTTTCAATGTCTCTTAAATTTTCTAAATTTCCCGCATAGGTCAATAAATCTACATTGATAACCAATTTGTTAGGATAGGTTTTTACCCAGTGTTTTACCAGATGAGTGCCTATAAAACCAGCGCCTCCGGTAATCAATACGACAGTGGAAAAATTCATTATAATGGATTTACAACTTCTTTAAAATAATCGTAAGTAGTTTTTAAACCGTCCCGCCTATTTACGGTAGGTTCCCAGTCAAGTAATTTTTTAGCTAAAGCAATATTTGGTTGTCTAACCTTCGGATCATCTTGAGGAAGGGGCAGATAATCGATGTATGCCGTTGGATTATTCACGAGGGCAAGTATTTCATGAGCAAATGCCAGTATACTTACTTCGTCCGGATTGCCAATATTAACAGGTAAGGCGTAGTCACTCAATAATAACCGATAAATGCCTTCTACTAAATCATCTACATAACAAAAAGATCTTGTTTGAGAACCGTCACCAAATACAGGTAAGCCCTTTCCTTTGATGGCCTGTGCAAAAAATGCAGGCAGTGCACGTCCGTCTTCAACCCTCATTCTTGGACCATAAGTATTGAAAATTCTTATTATTCTGGTTTCAACCTGATGGAAATTATGGTACGCCATAGTAATGGCCTCTAAAAATCTTTTGGCTTCGTCATAAACGCCTCTTGGACCCACTGGATTTACATTTCCCCAATAATCTTCTGATTGGGGATGCACCATTGGGTCTCCATATACTTCCGAAGTAGAGGCAACCAATATTCTGGCATTTTTATCGCGGGCTAAGCCCAATAAGTTGTGTGTACCCAATGCGCCTACTTTTAGTGTTTGAATAGGCATTTTTAGGTAATCAATGGGACTGGCAGGAGAGGCAAAATGTAGAATATAGTCTAATTCTCCTGGTATATGTACAAATTTTGTTATATCATGATAATAAAAAGTAAATTGCTTTAATGGAAATAAGTGTTCTATATTCGCTAAACTTCCTGTCAATAAATTATCTATCGCAATAACTTCATATCCCTCTTTAATAAATCGGTCGCACAGGTGAGATCCAAGGAAACCCGCAGCTCCGGCAATTAGTATTCTTTTCAATGTTAAATATGTTTAATTTTACCACAATATAGGCCTTCTTTTTTATTTAAACTTCCTTTTGAATGGATTAAAATGAGATTATTTACTACCTTTTCATTCTTATTGTTTTGTGGTTTTCTGTCTGCTCAGAAGGAAGAACCAACCCTGTTTTTAAACATTCAATATGGGGCTCAATCCCCTGCAATGGATTTTAAAAACAGATTTGGTCCTTCCCTGCGAACCACCGCTGTGTTTGCCTTTCAACCGCCAAAAAAACGATCCGTGTGGAGTGCCGCTGGTTTTTTTCAATTCGGTGCTTTGGTGAAAGAGAATGTTTTTTCTAATTTACTGTCGCCTGAAGGATATCTCATCGGGAATGATAAAAATCCGGCAGTTATTCAACTAAGGCAAAGGGCCTGGTTTTTAGGATTTGGCAGAGGATGGCGTTTTAATAATAAATCTGTCTTCCTACATAGGCTTAATGTTGATTTGTACGGAGGCTTATTTCAACACAAAATTAGAATTCAGGACGATCCATCTCGTGTGGTGCCTCAGATCAGCGGGGAGTATAGAAAAGGGTATGACAGATTGTCAAACGGCCCAGGCGCATTATTGAATTTTTCTTATAATCCTACAGCAAAACCTCTGTTAACCCGATTTGTTGTTGGCATAGATGTGTTTGCCGCACCAACCTGGAATAGAAGACCAGTTAATTTTAATACCGGTGAAAAGGATGAAGCTGTTTTTTGGGTTTTTCAACCCGGAATTCATCTGGGATATCATTTTCCAAGGGTTTTTAAAAACCCGGCTTCTTTAAAATATTAATGCGGATGTATGCTGCTTTTGTATAATTTCCTCCTTTTTATTGTTCATTTGATTTTACCTGTTCTGGCTCTTTTTTCAAAAAAATGGGCGTTGTGGACAGACGGTCAAAAGCTAACAAAGAACTCGATAAGTTCAATCGAAGCCTTATGTTCCTCTTCAAAGTGTGTTTGGGTGCATTGTGCCTCTCTCGGTGAATATGAGCAAGTGAAACCCATTTTACTGGAAATCAAAGGCAGATTCCCCGAATATTTGATTATCCTAAGCTTTTTTTCTCCTTCAGGATTTAACCGTCCTTCTTCCTTTTTTCAGGCAGATACTGTTTTTCCACTTCCTTTAGACGGACAAAAAGTGGCTAAGGCCTGGATCAACGCCCTTCGTCCATCTTTGGTTTTATTTGTGAAACAGGAATTGTGGTTCCATTATTTGAATGAGTTGAACCTTCAAAAAATACCAGTTTTTCTGGTTTCAGGTACCCTTTCTTCCTCTTTATTAAAAATGCCTGTCTATTCGTCGTGGTATGTTAAAATGTGTCGTCATTTCTCTGTTCTATTTCTTCAAAATACAGAGGACATCGATTTGGCCAAAAAAGATAATCTCCATAATACCATCCTGGCAGGTAACAGTAGGGTTGATAGTGTGAAAAATAATAAGGAAGTAGCTTGGGAAAATGAAATCATTGAGGCCTTTACTTTGGGCTCAGACACGATGGTATTTGGTAGTACCTGGCCTGTTGATATTTCTTTTTTACAGGATTTTTTATCTAATCCTGCTTATAAAAATTGGAAAATAATATGGGCGCCGCATGATATATCTTCCCATCACTTACATCTGTTATTCTCGGCCGTAAAGGATAAAAAGAGTATAATACTCTTTTCAAAAGCTTCTGAAGCTTTTGGAAATGAACGTATTTTATTGTTGGATACCCTGGGAATGCTTAAATATGTTTACCGGTATGCGCAGCTGGCTTATGTGGGTGGTGGTTTTGGAAAGGGTATTCATAATCTTTTGGAACCTATCGTTTATGATATTCCTGTTATTTTTGGTCCAAATTTTAAGGCTTTCCCCGAAGCTCATTTTTTGGTAGCGCATGGAGGAGGCTTTTCTATTAAAAATCTTAAACACTGGCAGCATATTTTGGAAAAATTAATGGATTCAAATTACAGGCATAATAGTGGAATGATTGCTTCGTCGTATATTGTCCAAAATATGGGTACAGTGGATAAGATTTTGCCTTATATATCTGAAGTGTTAGATTATGATAGTAAACGGTAACTTGACAGAAGTCAATCAGGTCGTTTTTGTTGTCGGAGATGTTATGCTGGATAA
>CAMDWC010000062.1 GCA_945878825.1 Haliscomenobacter hydrossis DSM 1100 | reverse complement strand
AGATTAACAAGCGGTAAGGGTTTTAACCAATTTTCAAGCATAAATAAATAAATTGTTACCCAATATAATTAAATTTCTAATAATGTTTCTAATTTCATTCCCCTTGAACCCTTTATAAGGAGTAAAGCATTAGAAAAAGATAACGAATTGAAATATTTCTTTGCCTCTAAGGCTGTATGAAAATGTACCCATTTTTTTTCTGAAGCGACTTGTTCAAAATTTTTACCAATTAAAATAACTTGGTTTAAAGAAGGATTGTCTGCAAGATCTGCTATTTTTTTGTGTTCGACAGAAGCTTCATCTCCCAATTCGAACATATCACCTAAAACAGCTATTTTATTTAATTGCGGAATAGAAAATAAATTATTCAATGCCGCTTCCATACTGGAAGGATTAGCATTATAAGCATCTAAAATAATTTTACCTCCTCTATAAGCTACATATTGGGAACGGTTTTGTGATGGTACATAATTTTCCAACGCAGCTTTAATTTTCAAACCAGGAACTTTGAAATACTTTCCAACAGCAATGGCCGACATTATATTCCCTAGATTATAATAGCCTGTTAAATGGGTTTGAGCTAATAAATATTCCCCATTTTCTGACAGAAAAGCAACTTTTAGGAATTCTTGTGTAGGTAAATTTTTAATTTCATATAGTGCATTATTGGGATCTGGTTGATCTGAAAGAGTATAAATTATCTTCTTTTTATTATCCAATGACAAAGTAACTAAAGTCTCATCCATTTGATTAAGAAAAATACAACCATCCTTCAAGTATTTATAAAGTTCAGATTTACCAATTTTAACCCCTTCCATACCGCCAAAGCCTTCCAGATGAGCCTTACCTATATTAGTAATTAAACCATGTGTAGGTTCAGCAATTTGACATAGGTCATTAATTTCCCCTTGATGATTAGCCCCCATTTCTATTACTGCAATTTCAGTATTTAAAGGCATAGCCAGTAAAGTGAGTGGAACCCCAATATGATTGTTTAAATTTCCTTTGGTAAAATGCGTCGGATAATGCGCATTTAAAACGGTAGCAATGAGTTCTTTCGTAGTCGTTTTTCCGTTACTCCCTGTTATGGCAATAATGGGAATAGAAAATTGTTTCCGATGTAAGTTTGCTAGCTGCTGCAAAGTTTTTAAAGCGTCCGAAACTTTAAAAAAAGATGAATGATCAGGCAAACGCACGTCATCTACAACGGATAAAAAAGCCCCTTTTTGTAATGACTGCAAGGCATATTGATTACCGTCAAAATTGTCTCCTTTTATGGCAAAAAAAATATCCCCTTTTTTAATACTTCTTGAATCTGTAGCTATTCCACAACCTGAAAGAAATAATTGATAAAGTGATTGTAGATCCATAACCGTTAAATAAAGAAGGGACACAGTAAACTATATCCCTTCATTTTATATTTTGAAATAAGATTATCTTCTAACTGGCTTTTTGCTTTTTACTTGAAAAGAATTTCCATCAGGAGCGTTATTACCTGTTGCGCCACCCAATCTGTTCATCGCACATCTAAAACCGATAGCACGACTCGTTTGGTCTTCATCCATAAAACGTCTTGTACCTGGAGAAAGCCAATAGGCTCTGTCTGCCCATGAACCACCCTTATATACTCTTGATTTATTGCTTATTAAAGTATGAACATCCGTGTCGTAGGTAACTTCAGAATATTCATCTCCATCCCTGTAATTGGTGGCATCATTTGTTCTAACATTTGTCCTATTTGCCAACTCCTCCTTAGTATAAAATTCATACCTTAATCTACCCATACTGTCCTTTTCAACTGGTCGTCCGTCTTCATCCTTCACCATTTTAGAAAATTTACTTCCTCTGAAAGGATTTAAATCATGGTTTTCTTCGTCTCTTAAAGCACTGCTCGTCGTAGGACGATAAACATCCATAACCCATTCACCTACATTACCGGACATATTATACAATCCGAAATCATTTGGTAAATAAGCTCTGACAGGACCAGGACCCGCAGCATTATCATTTAGTTTACCTGCAATACCCATATAATCACCGGAACCTTTTTTAAAATTGGCAAGAATAGCTCCCTGATACTTATCTCTTTTTTGGTATCTCACAGTATTACCACTCCAGGAATACGTTCTACCTGCAGATATATTTTCATCACCGGGAATAAGATTACCTTTTAAGGCATAAGCAGCATATTCCCACTCAGCTTCGGTAGGAAGTCTATATCCAGGCAACAAAATACCATCTTCAATTCTCACCGGTCTAGACTCACCCGTCGCTAAATCTTTAACATTTTTGCGAACGTTACCTTCATATTGACCGACGAGATAAGACCCTGTATTGAAATTATCCTGATCTTTTTGTTCTAAATTAGGATTCAGAACTCCCTGACGAATTAGCTTGGTTTCGTTAACACGGTCAGTTCTCCATTTACAGAATTCCGTAGCTTGCACGTGAGAAACGCCAACGACAGGATAGTCATCATAAGAAGGATAGCGGAAATACTGTTCAGCCATGGGCTCATTATAAGACAATTCATCTAACCAAACTAAGGTATCTGGTAAAGCGTCCTCCAAGACTTCAGGATAAGTTCCACCAAAGGTTCTTCCTAACCATTCAGTGTAGAAACGATATTCCCTGTTAGAAACCTCCGTTTCATCCATGTAAAAAGAAGTAACGGTAACTCTCCTTGGAACGGCATTCCATTCATACATTACATCTTCCTGACTTAGCCCCATCGTAAAGGTACCCCCTTCTACTAACACTAAATTAGGACCTGTGTCTTGCCCTTTGTAATCAACTTTTTGGTAACCACCCCATTTTGGATCATTGTATGACCAACCAGTAGTTTCTGACACTGTTTTTGAAGATTTACTACAAGACGGTGTCAGGAGTAAGCCTGAAGAACAGGCTAAAATTAAAAGAAATGAACGATTCATTATATTCAATGTATTCATGGTTTTTAATGTAACGGAAACATTTTACAATTTATTTTAATAAATCAAAACATTCAAAAAATAAATTGTTCAAAAGTAACAAACCTTTTTTGGAATTAGTTATTAAAACGAAAGCAATTCATAGTTTTTTGTGCAGATTTCTTTGAAATATAGTTTTGAGCCTCTGAAAACCTTAAAGAAAGAGTGATTTCATGACTCCCCAAGGTTCTTTGTAAACCTTTTCCATCGATAGGAATTTCTGCCGTATATAATATTTTGTAAATACCCTTTTTAAAGCCAAATCCAACGATACTTTCTATAGGCTGAATACCACCAAAACGAGCCCAAACACCAGTAATAAGTTGTCCCAAATGATAGGAACTTCCCATTTGAATTATTTTACTTTGATTATTTGACAAATACAATAACATCGGAGACAAATAAACAGGTCCTTTTCCGATACCTCTGCCAGATACTGGAAAATCGAATCCAGACTGCAAACTGAAAGTCATAGGTCGCCCCGTTTCTAAAATACTTGTATTAAAAAAAGTTTGATTGAATCTATTTAAATGCTTAAGGCTCAATCCCACATAACCATTGTCTCTAAATATTAGAAGACCTGTTCCAAGATCTAATTCCATCCTACTTAACGCTGATGGAGGGCCATCAGTTACTGAAAGAGAAGGATTTAAACCTTTAAACGGATCAATCTGGTCCTCAAAATATAGCTTACTCCAATTTAATTGCACCTGATTGACACCCGCTTCCAGTCCAAATCTAATGAACCATTCTTTATTCACTCGCAGTTGATAAGCATAAACAGCGGCTATCTGATTCGTTCTCAATACTCCGTTTCCAGCATCATCTGTTAATAGTCTTAAGCCAAAGCCACTATTAAATACCGATAAATAATTTTCAAATGAAATTTGAGCCGTCTTATATGGCGACGGCCAATTCACCCAGTTTGTTCTAAATTGAGCATTGATTCGAACGCCTTCATTAACACCTGAAAATGCAGGATTTAACGTTAATGGATTAGAAAAATATTGCGTAAATAAAGGATCTTGCCCAATTAAAAGCGAAGGCACTAAACCGATACTGAAGGATAGCCAAAACAAACGATAAAAAAAATATAATCGCATAAATCCTTTTATTTGCATAATTAACGAAAAATAAACTAAAAACAGATAATTTGCTTCGCTATCTAAAAATAAAATAATAAGTTTTTAAAAAAGTTTTAAGGCAGCTAAAAACATTTTGGTCATATCTTTGCGATATAGATGGATAAAACAATGATGAAAAAAATCGTTTTTTTTTTAATAACTCTTTCAGTCTTGCAAATAAAGGCTCAATCTATAAACATTCCATTTAATCCGGAATGGTTACAAAGTAAAAATATTACTGTTGACGGAGCCAATATAGCATTATTAAAATTTAAAGGAGCTTTATATGATGACGCTCATCCGGGTCTTCCTGTTTTTTTAACGGTAATCCCCACTGATAAAAATGATGGACGAATAAGTATAGAAGAAATTATTTCCGAACCCATTTCCTGGAATTATTGGCAAGAAAAGGAACAGGAAAAATTCAATGATATTCAATTATACAGTTCGATAGAAAAAGAAGGAAACAATTATTTTGCTAAAATAATGCTTATACCTCTTTTTAAAAAGTCAGGTCAATGGCACCAGATAACAAGTGCCAAGATAGTATTTTTACCTTTTAGTAAGACACAAGGAAACTTAAGGGGTACAAATTTCAAACAAGAAAGTGTGCTGAAATCAGGAAATATCTTTCAATTGTCAATACCGCAAAAAGGTGTTTATCAAATTAAAACCGATTTTATCCGGTCACAACTTAAATTGGATCCCGCAACTATTGACCCAAAACAAATTAAACTTTATGCGGGACAATCTGGAATGCTTCCTTTTGCAGTAAACATTCCCAATATTGATGATTTAGAGGAAATCCCGATCAAAGTTTTTGGTGAAGAGGATGGCAAATGGGATACAAACGATTACATTGTCTTTTATGCAGAAGGTGCAAATACCTGGGTTGAAGATACTGAAAAACAATCCTTTACTTATCAAAACAACTTTTATTCAAATACCCAGTTTTTGTACTTGATAGTGAGTCCACAAAATGGAAAAAGAATTATCAATCAAAAAAAAGTAAATGATCCACCCGAATTTTCGAAAGAATCGGATCAATATAATGTTTTAGAAGAGGAGAAAACCAATCTATTGGAGGCATGGGAATCTGCCGAAGGATCAGGAAATGAATGGTATGGCGACTTATTTAAAAATGTGAGGGAATATAAGTACAACAATATTTTTTCTTTTCCTGGAATTATTCCAACCTTTCCGACGAAGGTAAGTGCCGCTATGGTTTTACGTGCCACAGCATCTTCAAGTTTTAACCTTACCGTCAATGATAAAACATTACGCAGTACGATGGCTCAACCTGTAAACAGGCTCGATGGTGAATTTGCTAATATTGAGGACTATGTTCGTCTGGCAGAACTAAACGGAGTAATCAATGTAAGTGATGAAAGAATTAATTTGACCGTTAGCTATCCCTTCCCCACCGGACCTGTCGACGGGAGTCAAGGTTGGCTTGATTATGTTGAAATTAACACCCGCTGCATCAATCGCTACACAAACACACCGCTTTATCTTAGTAACTGGAATTCGCTAAAAGAAAATATTTCAGGATTCAGTATAGAAAATACAACACCGGATTTTCAAATCTGGGATATTTCCAAAGCTTTTGATATTTCTGCTGTAGAAGGAAATGTAAGCAATGCCATCTTGAAATTTTCCTATTTATCAGGTGGAAAGTTAAAAAAATTTGTTGTATTCAAACCAGACAACACTTTACCCATACCCGTTTATGTTTCCAAAATCGCCAATCAAAATATACATGTTTCTGCCTCAGTTGATATGGTAATTATTTGTCCTTCAGCCTTTGAAAAAGCAGCTAAAAGATTAGCCGAACACCGAATAAAACATAGTAATTTAATGGTTTCCGTGCATACTGTAGAGGCTATTTATAATGAATTCAGTAGCGGGAAACCCGATCCAACAGCTATTCGTAACTTTGCCAGAATGGTTTACCAAAGGGGTAATCAGTTACAATACATATTACTCATGGGCGATGGGTCTTATGATCATAAAAATATCAATAAACTTGGTAATAATTTTATTCCCACTTTTCAAAGAGACGCTTATAACCCATTATATGCGTTTCCTTCCGATGACTATTTCGGTATATTAGAAACAACAGATAATGCAGACCCTTTGACCGGTCGACTCCTTGTCAGTGTTGGAAGGTTACCCATTAGTTCTTTACAAGAAGCTGAATTAATTGTAGATAAATTAATCAGATACGACAAACAACCTGAGGCTTTTGATCAATGGAGAAATAGAATGGTTTTTGTTGCCGATGATGAAGACGGTAATTTACATCTTGCTGATGCAAATGAAATAGCAGATAAAGTTCAACGACAGCAACCTTCCATAAATATGGAAAAAATATTTTTGGATGCCTACACTCAGGTTTCTACTTCCGGGGGAAACCGATTTCCAGAGGTAACCGAAAGTATCAATCAATCCATTTTCCGAGGTGCTTTAACGGTAACCTATCTGGGACATGGAAGCCCTAAAGGCTGGGCTCAGGAAAGGGTATTATCTATTCCTGATATATTAAACTGGCAAAACAGGTTTAAAATGCCTCTTTTTATCACGGCAACTTGTTCATTTACGGCTTACGATGACCCAGCATTTGTTTCAGCCGGCGAAGAAGCGTTTTTAAATCCAAATGGAGGTGCTATAGGTTTATTAACAACAACCAGGGCCGTATTTGCCAACCAAAATGCAGAATTGACAGATCAAACGCTTCAATCCTTGTTTAAAAGAAGAAATGGTGGTATTTCCACCATTGGTGCAGCCTTAAAAGAAGCAAAAAATAATCTTAGTGGTTCATTTATCACTATAAACTCAAGAAAATACACCCTAATTGGCGATCCTTCTCAAAAATTAGCCATTCCCATAAGAAAAATAAATACAACCAGCATAAACAGTCAAACTATAAATGCCAATTATAAACCTGATACTTTGGGAGCTTTATCAAGAGTCCAGATAACTGGGGTAATAGTGGATGATGCAGAAAATGTTATTGAAGCTTTTAATGGATTTATAAAACCAAGTGTTTTCGATAAAGCAACGATAACAAAAACTTTAGCTCAGGATAATGGAAGTTATGAAGTAGAATACCTTACGCAGAAAAATATTATTTTTTCAGGAAATGCCTCCGTAACCGAAGGCAAATTCAGCTTTTCGTTCATAGTGCCAAAAGATATAAATTATCAAGTAGGTAATGGAAAAATAAGCTACTATTCCTTATCAGAAAATAAAATGGAAGATGCTGGTGGATACTTTAGTAAATTCTTTATTGGAGGAACTTCATCTAATACCATATTAGATAATAAAGGCCCGGAAATTAATCTTTATTTAAATAGCACCTCTTTTGTAGATGGAGGACTGACACACCCTGATCCTGTATTAATTGTACATTTATTGGATGACAATGGTATTAATGTAGTTGGGAACAGTATTGGTCATGATATAGAAGCCATTTTAGACGATAATAGCAAAGAAATTTACGTTTTAAACGATTTTTACACAGGCGTTTTAGATGCACCAAATCAAGGGGAAGTGCGTTTTCCATTTAAAAAATTAAGTGAAGGTTCTCATAAGCTCTCCTTAAAAGCATGGGATGTTGCCAACAATGCAAACGAAGAAACCTTACAATTTGTAGTAAGTAATTCAGCAAGTATTGCTTTAAAAAATGTGCTAAATTATCCAAATCCATTTACGGATAGAACCTGTTTTCAATTTAATCATAGCCTGGGGAATATTCCTCTTGATGTAAAAGTTGATATTTATACCATTACTGGTCAGAAAGTAAAAACCATTGAGGCTTTATGGACAGGTGCAGAAACATTGCAACTTGCGGATTGTATTTCCTGGGACGGAAATGATGAATTTGGAGACCCGTTAGCTCGTGGCATATATCTATATCGTATCTCTGTTTCAACAGGTAACAACACAAGCCAACCCATTTTTGGCGAAAGTAAATTCGAAAAATTGGTTATTCTAAAATAAAAAGTTATTTATTTCGTCATATTAAAATGAGTTTGGCAAACATTTTGATGTTAATCCAAACAAATGATAAAAATATATTATATTTGCCTTAATAAGCTAAAACTGATTCTCAAACATGAAGCATTTTTTCCAACTAGGAGGTGTCATCCTCGGTCTCACGCTGTCTAGCATTCAACTCGTTAATGCACAGTGTTATCAAGGCGAAGATGGCAGATATTATAATCTTGACGGTACACCTTGCACCAACACAGTAGTGTCTGCCGTTCCTTTTTTAAGAATTATTTCTGATGCACGTTCCGGAGCTATGGGCGATGCGGGCATTGCCGTATCTGCAGATCCAAATGCCATGCATTTCAACGCGTCAAAGTTAGTGTTTTCAGATCAATCCTTAGGATTAGCTGCGACATATACCCCTTGGCTACGCTCTATAGGTTTAAATGATGTTTATCTTGCTTACCTGACTGGTTTCAAGAAAATAAATGATTTACAGACCGTTGGATTTGGATTGAGGTATTTCTCCTTGGGCAGTATTCAATTTACTGACCCCAATGGTACCCCATTGAATACGGGTAGACCCAATGAATTTGAACTATCAGGCGCTTATGCCAGGAAATTAAGTGAAAAACTTTCCGCTGCAGTTACGGGTAAGTTTATATATTCCAATCTTGCTGCGGGCAATATTGTAAATGGCGAAGTTATAGAACCAGGTATAGCAGGAGCGGCAGACTTTTCAATGACTTACAAAACGCCAATCAAGGTAAGTAATGGTGAATCTGATTTAACCATAGGTCTTGCTATCACCAATATTGGTTCTAAAATAACTTATACAAACTCATTATTCCGAGACTTTTTACCAGCGAATTTTGGATTGGGAGGAGCCTGGACTTTTAATTTTGATACGCACAATACCCTTACATTTACAACTGATATTAATAAAATGTTGGTACCTACGCCTTGTCAGGGTTTAAATTGTGATCAGGACAGAGACGGCAGAGCGGACTATAAAGATGTCTCTCCGGTAAGCGCTATTTTTTCATCCTGGGCTGATGCTCCAGAGGGTTTAAGTGAAGAAATAAAAGAATTTACTTATTCAGTTGGAACCGAATACTGGTATGATAAACAGTTTGCTGTAAGAGCTGGCTATTTTTCTGAACACAGACAGAAAGGTAATCGTAAATTTTTTACCGTAGGATTAGGACTCAAATACAATTTATTTGGTTTAAATTTCTCTTATCTGGTGCCTACCACCAGTAGAAGAAACCCCTTAGATAATACGCTAAGATTTTCTATGCTTTTCAATTTCAACGGAAATACTACAGAATAATTTACTTTGTAAATAACAAAAAAAGCTGCGCTGAAATTTCAACGCAGCTTTTTTTATTTATCATCTTAATTAATACATCCTTTTAGTCCATATTTCATGCATAGGCTCTCCAGCGCTGGAATTTCCCTGATGAAACCAATCATTTCCCTTAATATTATATTTAAACGGAAGTTTTGCCCCTACTCTGCCTGAATTTCTTGAAAAAAATTCAATTTGCTCTATGTACGCCCCTGTATTATCCGCTATATATTTGCCGCCTCCTGTACCACTAAATTCAAAAGTCTCTTTATTAAAGGCTATCCATTGAAAGTGTCCATCTAACAACATTTTCATAGTAATTCTTGGAACATCTATTCTTCTTCTACTCTCCCCCTGATCTGTTACCCTGCCAGCCATTAAAAAGGCGCCTTCAAAGTTTTGATCTTCCTTTGTTACTTTTTCCAAATCAAGTTTTAACCCGTTATCAAAAATAACCATACATCGATTCCCTTTCAGTTGAAATGTTCCTTTTAAGGTTTTTAGTGAATCCTTCGCTATCGCGGAATTAAATTCAAGGTTCACTGTGAAATTCTTACCTTCTGTTGTTAAAATTCCCCCTACCGTATAATGAAAAGAAGCAGGAGCAGAATTAAATATTGTAAGAATAAAATAAGAATCTTTTATCATTAATCTTGACGTTTGCGTTGAGGTGTCATTCTTACCCGTTTTTTCATAAACACCATTGACCCACTGTCCAGACAAAGTGATGGGATTAAAAAAAACATATACTAATAATAGATTGAAAAATAATTTCATTGTATTCATAATTATTAAGTTTAAGGTTCATTTGACTAAATTACGGATTAATCTTTATAATCTTTTCAATAACTTTGAGCAAACTGAAAATTAATCCATATGATACAAGTCGCTATTATTGGCTACGGACTCTCCGGGCAAACGCTTCAAGCTCCATTTTTTGATTATAATACTGAATTTAATATTCGACGCATTGTAACTAAGAATCAGGATCCCTGTATTCGTTTTCCTAATTGTATTCATACCTTGAGTATTGAAGAAGCTGTTTCCGATAAGGAAATTGATTTAGTGAGTATTACTTCACCTGATGACACCCATTTTAATTATGCAAAAATGGCACTTGAAGCGGGTAAACATATACTGGTTGAAAAACCATTCACCTCAACCGTTGAGGAAGCAGAAATACTTTTCGAACTCGCAGAAAAAAAGAATAAAAAGATCTTCGTATTTCAAAATCGTCGGTTTGATAGTGATTTTCAAACCGTCAAAGCCGTTCTTGATAGTGGTGTTTTAGGTAAAATCATACGGTATGAAGCTCATTATAACCGACTTTCAACGCAATTAAGCGTAAAAAAATGGAAAGAGGAAATTACCCCATCCAGTGGAATTCTCTATGGTTTAGGCCCTCATATTTTAGACCAGGCCTTATCATTATTTGGTACACCGAATGAATTTTGGGGCAAAACCTACATTCAAAGAAATGCCTCCATTATTGATGATGCGTTCGATGTTCATTTAGGATATGGAAGAACGCAGGTTTATCTATCCTCCAATATGTTTATGCGGGAGGAAACACCGAGATATATTATACACGGTGAAAATGGTTCTTTTGTTAAATATGGTATTGACCAGCAAGAGGATCATTTGAAAGTTGGACTTATGCCAGGAATGAAGGGTTTTGGTATGGAAGAACCAAAATATAATGCCCGATTAAATGTAGATAATGGATACTATGTTTTTAAAGGTGAAATTGAATCGAAAGTTGGTAATTGGAATATGCTATTTAATCATATTGCCTCTGTGATTCTCGATAATAAACCCTATTTAATTGAAAAAACCCATATTCTGGATCAAATAAACATCCTTTCTTCGGTTAAAAAACAAATTGGGTAAAATCAACAGATTTGACAAAGGTAAACCATCCTAGTTTTTTCGATTTATTATAACCAAAATAAAGCTTTTATTTCTGTGGTTGTCTGCTTGAACTCTTTTCTTTGGTTGGGAAATTTGAAGGTACTGTTTGAGTAACCTTACCTGATGCCACCCACTCTGTACCTCTTTGTAACAATGTAATAAAACCGACACAATGCATAGAATAATCCTCATGGCCCATCATATTATGGAAAATTTTTCCCTTCCCATAATTTAGTGTCAAAACGCTGGGTTCATGTCTTCCTGTTCCCTTTTGATCTTTTGAACTATAAGCTGTAGCCAGAATATTCATGTTAATAGCTGGTCCGCGCATCAAGTCATATAATTCATCTTTTGTATGCAACCATTCCATTGGAAGACCTTTCATAATAGGGTGTTCTTTAATTCTTGTCTGAATAACAAATTCGTGTTGTGTTCCATGGTGTCCACCAGGTCCCGGCGTATTATCCCTAATTAACTCATCCTTTTCATTATAATAGACATAAGGTCCGTCTTTTTCCGTCCTTTTCTCCCAACCACCTAAACCAATCATTTCGTTATAGGCATTCCAATAGGGAAATGAATTATCCGCCGCATGTATTATTATAAGCCCGCCACCTCTAGCAACAAATTTCTCTAAGGCCAGTTCGGTTTGTCTTGGCCACGATTTGCCATTGTAATTGGAAAGGATTACATCATATCCTTTAAAGGAAGGCATAAATTGATCTAATGAGGAATCTTTTGGAGGTGCAGTTAACACATCGACCATAAATAGACCTGTTTCTTCTAAATACCCTTTCATAATGGGGGTAGTAATAGCCCATTTGTGATTGTTCTGCCCATCAATAATCAATATTTTCCATTTTGGAGGAGCTAAATGGGAGACAGCAGACGCATTTAGAGTAAAAAAAGAAAAGCATAAAACGCTAAGTAATAAGACAAGATTATTTTTCATAAAACTAATTTAAGAATTAATAAAAGCGGGAGAGAGCTGTTTTGCCAGGTAAATTATCTGTTCTGAATGGAGAAGCAGGCAGACCATCCTTATTAAAAAGATTTGCTTCCACCGGAGAATCAGACCAACCATATCGAACCATGACAGGATTTAAACCATTTGGGTGATATACTTCCACCTTATCAGCCACGATAACAGCTTTTGCAAAATAAAAAACACCATCTGAAGATGCCACTTCAAATCCTTTCAGATAACCATATTTGTCTTTTGCGATTAAACCTGAACCTATATGTTTGAAAGTAAGGACCGCTTTATTCTTTATTTGCACCATTTTTTCAAATATTGGCCCACTGTAAACAATATCCTTATTATAGGCCAATTTTTCGGCTGAAAGAGCCATTCTAATGCCAACATCCTTTTTATTTAATGGATGAATATCATTTGGATCACCAACATCGGTTATAACGGCCATTCCTGTTTTTGGTAATGTTAGGGTTTTCAATTGGGCTTCTCTTAATTCAGCCCAGGCAGATCCGGTATTACTATCATTAAAAGGCCCATAACTGGACAATTGGGCAAAAATAAAAGAAAATTCATCTTTCCATTTGGCTCGCCAATCATGAATCATTAATGGGAAAGAAATTTCATATTCTTTAGCCCGACCAGCGTTTGATTCACCCTGATACCAGATAACCCCAGCCATTGGAAATCCCTGAATCGGTGCAATCATTCCATTAAAACACAAAGTACCCTGATTATTCATCCCTTTTTCGTACCTCCTTTTTGCCGACCAATCAGGATGAATCCTCCATTCTTTATCCATTAATGGTATTTTAGTGGCTGGAAAATCCAGACTAAAATCCTGTTTAGGACCATCAAAACCCATATAGCCATAAGTTACCCGATTATTTTCACCGAAATGAATTAGCAGTGAATTTTCCCCTTCCTTGAAAGTATTTGCGGGAATTGTAAATTGAATTTGATCCCCATAAAAACCATGATGAACTAATTTACCATTCACATATAATTTAAAAACACTTCTATTTTTACCAAATCTAAAAGTTGCTAACTGGTTAATGAGAGATTTATCCACATTTATTTTTCTAAAAATAAAAGCATTTCCACGGAAGGAAGAAATTCCTTTCCAATCCCA
>CAMDWC010000061.1 GCA_945878825.1 Haliscomenobacter hydrossis DSM 1100 | reverse complement strand
AAAAATATTTGAATAATTCTGCATAACCAACGGTTTGTAGCGCTTTTAATCCATTGAACTCTTGAAGAGAGCGAACTTCATCTATTAATCCGTCTTTTACCATTTTATCTACCCTATCATTTATTTTTTGATAAAGTATTTCTCTCGGGGGACTTAAATAAAAGCAATGTGTTTCAAAAAATCTGTCCACTTTTTTTCCTGTCCTAAAGGTTGAAAATGGCAGGCCGGTTTCTCGATAAATACTGATAGCTCTGATTAGACGTACCGGATTATTTTGATCTACTATCTGGAAATAATTTGGGTCAACTTCTTGTAATTGCCCTTTTAAATAATCTATACCTTTTTCAATATATTCTATTTGTAGCTGATTAAGGATGTCGGGACTGACAGGGGGGAACGTATCAATACCCTCAAGCATGGCCTTGAAATACAATCCACTTCCTCCTACGGCAATTAAAATGTCGTGATGATTAAATCTGTCCTCTAGTAAAGTCATACTTTCTTTTTCAAATATGCCAATATCATAAGGATCATGAATAGAAACATGATTTATAAAATGATGTGGAACCCTGTCTTGTTCCTCTTTGGTGGGTTTGGCCGTCCCGATGTTCATCTCCTTATAAAATTGCCTGCTATCTACAGAAATAATTTCTGTTCGATATTTCTCAGCAAGTTTTATTGCGAAGGCCGTTTTACCCGAAGCAGTTGGTCCTCCAATACAAATCAATATTTTATTTTCTGTCATAAAAATTTAAAAGTACCTTTATAATTGATTAATGAAGGTAAACATTCTAAATAACAGGTTGAATTTTATGCTCTATTTTTTTCTAAAACCTTTGGTTCAGTTAGCCATCAAAGTTTATTTCCGTAATATATTTTTATCTGGTTTAAATAATCTGCCACACAATAAGCCCTATCTTATAGCCATGAACCATCCGTCGGCTTTTTTGGAACCTGTTATTATGGCGTCAAATATCAATAAGCCAATACATTTCCTGGCAAGAGGAGATCACTTTAATAAACGGTTCTATCGTTTTCTTTTGAATCAAGCTAAAATGGTTCCCGTTTTCAGGCAAAAGGAGTCAGGGTTTGGCTCTCTAAAAAATAATTATGATACTTTTTTTCGCTGTTATGAATACATTGCAAAGGGTGAATTAGTGGCTTTATTTCCGGAGGGCAGAACGGAACACGAGAAAAGATTAAGGCCTTTACAAAGGGGTGTGGCCAGAATTGCTTTCGGTACCTTAACTCATTTTCCCCATCTGGACGATTTATATATTGTTCCCGTCGGAGCCAGTTATGCTGATGCCTTGTCTTTTCGAACTACTGCGGTACTTCATATTGGCGAGCCTATGTCGGTTAGGAATTATTTCGGTGATGGGAAATCTCCAGACCATCAAAGTTTACTTTTAGCATTAGAAGCTCGATTAAAAGAATATATGGTCATTATCGATAAGGTGGAGGACGAGGAACTGATTGAAACTTGCCTGACTATGGCGCGAAATACCCGAAATTATTCTTTTTTTAAGGTGTATCAATTTGATTCGTCTCTTTTATATATGGAGAGGAAAGTGGTTGGATTTTGGAATAAGGAAGCCAGTGATTCCTTGAAAGATAGCACAAAACGTAAGGTTACTGCCTATCTGGATTTATTGGCAAAAAGTAAGCTTAGCGATAAAGTTATTTCTCTCCAGATTAAATCTTGCTGGGTTAGCTTCTTTCCCATTTTTCACTTGACCTCTTCTATTGGGAATATTTTTGTTTTTCCAATGACTTATTTTGCAGATTGGGTGGTAAAAAACAAAATAAAACACTTGTCGTTCAAATCGCCTGTTCGTTTTGGAGCAGCTTTTGGTGTGTCGTTATTATATCTGATTATTACCATTATTCTTTCAGTTTATTTGTCTGTTTTGGTCTTACCCATAGTACTTTTACTAGGGTTAATGGCTTATTTTTCTCTTTACTTTCGAGAAAAACAAGCTATCTCAACAGGACACAGTAGGTTTTTAAAGCTAAATGAAGCCCAAAAAGAAAAGTTATTAACATTAAAAAAGGATATTTTAGACACGTTCATTTTCAAATTATCTGAATAAGGTCAAATCTCCTTTTCTTATGAACTCCTTTCCATTCGGAAATTTAATGATGATGTAATAAACATAAATATCACTAGGGGAATCTGTGCCTTTAAATTTGCCGTCCCAACCAGTAGTAGGCGTTTCGTTCTTATACACGGTCTGTCCCCATCGGTTGAATACGTTAAAGGTTGTAATTTCGATTTTTCCTCTAAATACAACATTAAAGAAATCGTTAACTCCGTCGCCGTCTGGTGTAAATGCATTAGGTATATCAAAAACAGGCGCCAAAACGGGAATGGGAGGTGAGCTAAACGTTAATTCACAACCCGTGGTATTTTTAATAACAAGGATATAGGTAGTAGGATTTTCCGTAGGAACATGTTCCAATAATGGAGTGGAACCTGGAATATCTTTACCATTTGCCTTCCATGAATAGGAAATTCCAGGAAGATTTAAGGGCGTTAGATTAGCTAGTATTATAACCTTTTCCCCCAAGGGAACGCCAGACGTATTCGCTTCAATGGGTTCAATTTTAAAATTTGAGAGTTTTGGTAGCGTTGCCACAGTGACTGTGACAGATTTTCTTTCCGTGCCACAATTTGGACCATACGTGTAATCCATTATAAATGTGGTAGTAGTTGTAAGTCCTTGTAAGGAAAGTTTAGGACCCAAAACCGTTTGATTGTTATATAACCATTTATATTGTTGATCTACTCCAAGTGCTGCATTTCCTATCGCTTCCAGGTTTACGGGAAGCCCTGGACAAATGGTTAGATTCGCAGGGATGCTCACCGACGATGGTTGTATTACGGTAATTGTTATCGAGGCTACGGTTGGAGTGCAGTTTCTTGTTTGCGCCTTCACAGTAAATACCGTATTTACCGTGGGTTTTACTTTTATTAATGGATTTACAGAAGAGAATGTTTGGTCTGTAGATGAACTCCAGGTGTAGGTTACCAATGGGTCATTAGACACCAATAGTTGTATCTCTTCTCCTCTGCAAATGGTTGTTTTAGTGTTAAAACCAAGGGCCGGAGCTGGTATGACATTTATTTTTGCCGTTATGGTAGTTGGACAGTCTTTTTCTTTTACTGTCGCTTTTATCTCTTTCGTTTGTGTTAAAAACACTGTAGGATTTTTACATCCTTTACAAGAGACGGCATCTTCAGGTTCCCAGGTTATTTCACCGGGACCATCAAAAGATAGGTTTAATGTGACCTTTTGTCCAATACAAATGGTGGTATCTTTTGGCGTAAGGGTAAGATTTTTTGGTTTTATCACTGGAATGATAGCTGGCTGGGTATCTCTGCAGGCATGGTTTGAAGTAGCCCTAAATAAAATAATGCTATCTATGGTTGTAATTACTAAGTTGTAAAGCGAATCAGGTGATTCAAATCCTTTAGTTGGAAACCAACTATGCTTTATATCAGGGTATTCTGCTGGATTATAGACTGGGGAAGTTAATTTCACTATGGTTCCCTGACAGTATTGCTCTTTATTTTCATCTTTGGAGATAATTAATTTTGAGGGAAGTGAATCTACTCTGATTCTTATTGAATCTTTCACTGTGCATCCGTCCTGGATAAAGCTGGCTATGTAGGTGGTCGAAACCAGCGGATCTACTTTTACGGTACCACCTTTGGCATTATCAATAAACTTGTCATTAGGTAGCCAGCTAACACTACTTGTTACGCCTGTATTTGTTCCTGCTTTTAAAGTTAGTTTTGTTCCTTTACAAATTTCAATGGTGTCCTTTTCTGAGATTATATTTACGCGCGTTTCTTTTACCGAATAATTGAAGGTAACTAGTGAGTTACATTTGCCAATTTGCTGGCTTACTGTGGCAATGCCCGTTGTATTAGGATAAATGATTGCGCTTCCGTTTTCTAAAATATCTGTCTTTATATCGGTAGTCCACGAAATTCCCTGGTTTCCCGCATTGGATTGAATGGGCAATAAAAGAGGCGTTCCAGCACAAATGGGAGTGACGTTGAAAGTTCCTTTAGTTAAAATGGGTTTAACGATGGATAAATACGTGGAATCTTTTAATACCGTTCCATTTACTAAAGCAGTTAAATATACCCATCCAGATTGAATTGGGCGGATCGTTGGGTTTGCCGCGGTTGCATCATTAAATAAGTTGGTTGGAGACCATTTGTAATAAACGGCGGGGATGGACTGTAAATTTACCTGAAGATCAGTATCACATACAAAAATGGTGTCCGCTCCCTTAATTAAGGATGTATTTTGGTTTCCAACGTTGGATTGTCCATTTATATTTGCCATGTAGCTACAAAGCAATCCAACAAACAACCATTTAATGGCAAATTTTATTTTCATAGTAGTATGTTTTCCGATCTAACATCAGATTATTTATCAAAAATAACGAGTAAATCTGTAATTCAATATAATTTTTTGAACATTACTCAATAGTACAACTGTCCAATGCTTCTTTTACTTGAGCTAAGGTAACAAATGGCATGTCATTACCCCACGATGAATGAATATAATTCATAATATTTGCAATTTCAAAATCTGATAATACGGTAATGGCGGCCATCTCTTGTGAGTATTGATTCCCATTTACCATTATGGTGTCTTTTAGCCCATATCGAATGATGCAGGCCGTTTTTAAGGGGTTTTCAAGTAGATAATCCGCTTTAACTAAGGTTGGAATAAGTGATTTTAATCCTTTACCATCTGGCATGTGACAACTCACACAGAAATTTTCATAAAGAATTTTGCCTTGAGGATATTGTGTATTTCCACAAGCATTAAACAAAATCAATACAATAAAAAGGAGTATTTTTTCCAAATCAATACGTTTTAGTCATTTTTTCTGGAACAACCAGAATGAAATCTGCTTTATTAAAATTTTCGGGATCTAAAACATCTATTTTGTCTTGTTCCACGGTACTTATGGTTAAAATTTTCAGATTAGGTTTATATATATTCAGGTACCAAAGAATACCTTCCTTTTCGTCTGAATGATAAGCTCCATTAAAATGAATAAATAGGTGATTTGGTTTTATAGCGGTAGAAATGGAGTAACCCATGGTGGCATCCTTGATGGCCTGCGCTTTCACCATATTATCGGACGTATTACTCCCATGATTTCCCATCATAGCTATCATTTTCTTATAAGTTGGTAATGTTACATCCAGCGGAATGGGCAGTGGAGGTAAAAATTGAGTTTTTGCTAATTCACTAAGTTCCGTAAGGCCTTCCAGGCCAGTTCTGAAAACCAGATTAGCATAACGTCGGGGTATATTGGTCGCTTTAAAAGATAATTTTTTTGTTTTGGCAAATTCTACCAAAGGTTTGTAATCCGTGCTGTAGTTATCCCAAAGTTTGGCCTCCTCTTCAAAATTTTTAACATTAATTTTGCCAGACAAATATTCATCTATCACCAATTGATCATCAGTTTCAAACATTTCAGCACCCAAAATTAATTTTCCATCCTTGAGCTCAAAAAGGTCAGAGGTCAACTTTAATTGTAACCAATGGGAGATTGGATTATTATGAAGTTCACCAAAAAAAACTACGTCATTTTCTGCAGATTTTTTCTTTACCTGCTCATAATCTACTTTCTCACCTTTATTATTAAAAATTAAATAAGCGGCATGCTCTTGTGCTTGTAGCAGAGAAAGGGACATAAAAAGGAATGAAGTAGCTAAGTAAAGTTGAAAGAAAGATTTTGTCATTTGGTTATTGTTTATGTCGCCAATATAAATCATTTTATTAGTAATAATTTATTTCTATCTTTAAAAACATACCTTAGTGATTGTTGTTTAATATTTAAAATTTATAACAAATACTATTTTATGCTTAAGGAAAGGGTTATTGTTTGGTTTAGACAGGATTTAAGGTTGCATGATAATGAGGCACTTTTCGAGGCTATTCGTCAGGCAAAAGAAATAATCCCCGTTTATATTTTAGATGAGAGACAAATTTTTGGAAAAACATCTTTTGAATTTCCTAAAATTGGTAAATTCAGAATGAAGTTTTTATTAGAGAGTATTGAAGATTTGCGATCAAATTTAAAGAAACTTGGCTCTGATTTAGTTGTTAGGGTTGGTCATACAGAAGATATTTTGCTAAATATTGCCGATCAAACAAAGGCCACAGCTGTTTATTGCAACAGGGAGAGAACGGAAGAGGAGGTCAAAGTTCAGGACAATCTGGAAAAGTTACTTTGGCAGGAAGGTAAAGAATTATTATATTTCAGAGGTAAAATGCTCTATTACACTGCAGATTTACCGTTTCCAGTGACGCACACCCCAGATATTTTTTCACAATTTAGAAAGGAAGTTGAAAGGATTATTCCGGTAAGAGATCCTTTCCCGGCACCTACAAAACAGTTTCAACCAATTTCTGTAACGATAAACTCCGGGGAAATACCTACCATGGAAAAATTGGGCTTCGTCGATGTAGATAATATTGATAAATCTGGATTTGAAGGAGGTGAAACAGCGGCACTTAAAAGATTGCACGATTATCTTTGGGTATCAGAAGGTATTTTGAAGTATAAAGAAACCAGAAATGGGATGTTAGGTAGAAATTTTTCTTCTCGGTTTTCTGCCTGGTTAGCCATGGGTTGTTTATCTCCTAAGATGATTTATAAGGAAATCAGAAGATTTGAAAAGGAAAGAATGGCCAACGAAAGTACTTACTGGTTGATTTTCGAATTGCTTTGGCGCGATTTCTTTAGATTAATGGGAAAAAAATATAAAAGCAAAATATTCCAGATTGGGGGTACCAGGGATCTTGAAAATCACTATTTCAAAACAAATATGGCGCTTTTTCAAAAATGGGCGGATGGTAATACGGGCGTTCCATTTATTGATGCAAATATGAAGGAACTTAATAGCACTGGCTTCATGTCTAATCGGGGGAGGCAAGTTGTTGCGAGTTTTTTAGCCAAAGACCTGAAAATTAACTGGCTTTTAGGTGCGGAATATTTTGAATCTGTTTTAATCGATTACGATGTTTGCAGTAATTATGGTAATTGGAATTACGTAGCAGGGGTGGGAAGTGACCCACGAGAAGATCGTTCTTTTAATATTCAGACACAATCGTCAAAATATGATCATAATGGCCAATTTGTAAAACACTGGCTTCCTCAATTAAAGCAGGTTCCGGCAGATAAACTCATTGCATTTAATTCGTTATCAGGTAAGGAACTTTCAGATTATGGGGTAAATCTTGGTGGAAATTATCCCTTTTCTATGATCTCTTTTCCAAAATATTCAAAAAGATTTTAACTTTTTTTGGATTACAGCCAACGCATTTTTTTTATTTAACGTTATTAAAATATATATCATTTAATTTAACGTTAAATACTCATAAAATGAAAAATGTTCGTTTTATTTTTATAGTTTTTTCCTTGTTGTTTTCCTTAAACTCATGTCTGAAAGATACTTGTGAAAATGTATATACTTATCAGCGGTTTGATCCTGTTTATGTAAAACCCGAGGTTCTAAGGCAAAAGGTAGCCGCTTCTGTTTCAAAAGAGTTAGTGACAACAGGTAAAATCTATGTTTACGGAGACTACTTATTAATAAATGAACCAGATCTTGGTATTCATGTCGTTGACAATAAGGTTCCTACAAGTCCTAAATTTATTTCGTTCCTTAAAATACCAGGCAACTCAGATCTCGCTGTTAGAAATGGTTTGCTCTACGCAGATAGTTATATAGATTTAGTTATCCTCGATTTGAAAAATCCCTTGGATGTAAAGGAAGTTTACAGGGTAGAAAGTGCTTTTCCAAGTTATGGTAAAGATGAAAAACTTGGTTTATTAGTAGCTTATAAAGCGGCTGAAGTAACTGAAACATTTCCTTGCTCTGAAAATTCTGGAAATACTTTTTTTGAAGGAAATGTAATATGGACCAGAGATAATAATAGCCTGACATCTGGTCTTAAAACACCTTCCGGTACCGTTGGTATCGGAGGTTCAACGGCTCGTTTTACAATGAATAAAGGTCTTCTTTATACCGTTAGTACAAGTAATCTTTCAGCATTTAAGCTAGAGGATAATGGCGTTACTAAACAAGTAAGTACTCAAAATGTCGGTTGGAATATAGAGACTATTTATCCTTTCGAAGGTTTACTACTCATTGGTTCGCAAAACGGCATGTATATTTATGGTATTGATAATCCGGAAAAACCACAGCTTTTATCTACTTTTGAGCATTGGAGAGCATGTGATCCTGTGGTTAGCGATGGAAAAACAGCTTTTGTTACCCTCAGGGGTGGCACAGAGTGTGAAGGTTTTCTTAATCAATTAGATGTTATTAATATTTCTGATGTTAGAAATCCTAAACTCATCAAAAGTTATCCCTTGTATCATCCAATTGGTTTGTCCATAAATCAAGGACTTTTGTTTATTTGTGAAGATGATAGAGGCATCAAATTATATGATACCAAAGATTTGAATGCGCTGGATAAAAATTTAATTTATCAGGATAAATCTTTCTCTGCAGTGGATATTATTGTTCTGGAAAATGATAAAATAGCCATTATTACAGGCGAAGAGGGTATTTGGCAATTTAGCTACAAAAATCCTGCTAAATGGGAGCTTCTAAGTGTTATAAAATCTAAAACTAATGATTAAAAGGGGTTTTCTCTTACTAGTCCTTTTTTTAACTGTTTTTTCTTATTCTTTAAAGAGTCAAGACCTTAGTCCTTCTCCATCTTTAGAGAATAAAGGTTATATGTTAGGTCAGTTTTCGATGGGATATGGGTATTATTTGAATGGAGGTGCACTTTTAAGTACCGGCTTCGAGTATAAAATGGGAAAGTTTTTTTCTCCCAAATGGTCCCTCGGAGGTGGTATTGCCTACATGCAGTTCAAACCGCTGGACGGTTTATATGGTATTAGTTTATTATCTGAACTTAGGTATTTTTTAAGAGATGAGTCTAAAAACTGGCGTTTTTCTGGGGTTGCAGATGTGGGTATAGGTATTGGTGGTAGCAGACTTCAAACTGGGTGGGGTAGTAATGGGTTGGGCCCTCGTTTATACTCGGGCGCAAGTGTCACCAGAAAGTTACAAAACAAAACAAGTCTTATGTTAGAAATTGGTTATTTGTATCAAAATCTAAACTACAGAGATAATACACCTGGAAGAGGCTGGCAATCTTTTCAAACAGAGAGTATCATGAAATATCATTTCAGGAGAATCCAGATAAAAACGGGTTTATTTTTTTAACATCAAAAGTACCTTAGGAGATTACTCTTAAGGTGCTTTTGATTTTTTCTATATTCTCTACTACCTTTTTTCTGTCTTTGTCTGCGATATTTATGTGGCCCATTTTTCTGAATGGCCTCGTTTCTGTTTTTCCGTACAAGTGTAAATGCGCACCTTCAATTTTCATACATTCTTCAATACCAACGTATTTTGTTTTTCCAGCATATCCGGGTTCTCCAACGATGTTTACCATAGCTCCAATGCTATGTTGTCTTGTTGATCCAAGGGGCAAATCCAGTATGGCTCTTAAATGCTGTTCAAATTGGGAGGTTTCACAACTATTCTGGGTATGATGTCCACTATTATGGGGTCGGGGTGCCACCTCATTTACGAATATATCATCGTTTGTATCTAAAAAGAATTCTATGGCCAATAAGCCCACTAAGTCTAAATCGATAGCTATTAATGAAGCTATTTTGTTCATTTTAGATAAAGTACTTTTATCAAGTTCAGCGGGACAAATCAAATAGGATACTAAATTAGCTTCCTGATTAAAGTGTTGTTCAACTGGTTCATAATGTATGAGTTCACCAGAGGCTGATCTTGCTACCAGGATACTGATTTCGGTCTTTATGTTTATTCTTTCTTCTATAATACCCGGGCAATCTAATAGGTTAATTAGATCATTTTCATTGGAAACTACCACAACACCTTTTCCATCGTAACCATCTTTTCTTGATTTTTGGACAAATGGGAAGTTTATTTGTTTATTTTTTAAAGCCTCTTTAATTTCTTTTCCGTCATTAAATAGCTGAAATCCAGCTGTCGGAATGTTTCGTTCCTGATAAAATATTTTCTGTAATCCTTTATCTTGTATAACTTTAACGGTAGATGGTTTGGGATAAACTTTAACACCTTCTTTCTCTAAATAAAAAAGGGCATCAACATTAATTTGCTCTATTTCGATGGTTAAAATATCTACTTTTTTTCCAAATTGAACAACGTCATCATAATTTTTAAAATCACCTGCTTGAAAATAAGGCGCATAAGGAACGGCAGGGAATTGATCGTCCTGATCTAAAATATATATGGGTAAATGCCAGTTGGCGCCCTCAATCGCTAACATTTTCCCTAATTGTCCTCCCCCTAAAATGCCAATTTTATGGTCTAACAGGTTCTTGTGTTGCATGTCAAAAAGTTGTAAATTTTACAAATTTATGAAATTTAGTGCTAATCTACCTAGTTCTCTTATCTCTTTGTGACCTATATTTGTATCAAAAAAAATGAGTCAACCTTCAGTTATCGTTCGTGATGTTCAAGTGGTGAATAGGGGAACAATTAAAGTAGCAGACGTATTCATTAAGGATGGGATAATTGACAAAATAGCTACATCCATTAGTCATTCTGCCGACATAGAAATAGATGGAACGGGAAAACACTTAATTCCTGGAATTATTGATACCCAGGTACATTTTAGAGAACCCGGCTTAACCCATAAAGCAAATATTTATTCTGAGGCAAAAGCAGCGGTTATGGGTGGTGTAACCTCGTTTATGGAAATGCCAAATACAAAACCACCCGCTATTACTAAAGAGTTACTCGAACAGAAATATGTCATTGGCGCCGCTAATTCTGTGGCTAATTACTCTTTTTTTATGGGCGCAACCAATGACAATGTAGAGGAGGTTTTAAGAGCGATTTCTGACGAAGTATGTGGCGTTAAAATTTTCATGGGATCAAGTACGGGGAATATGTTGGTTGATCATCCTACCGCTTTGCACACCTTATTTTCAGAAATACCTATTCTGATTTCAACTCATTGCGAAGACGAACAAACCATTAAACGAAATGAAGCGGCCTATCTGGCCTCCTACGGAGAAGAAATTCCTATGGCTTTTCATCCGGATATTCGGTCCGTTCAAGCTTGTTTGTTATCCTCGGAAATTGCTGTATCTCTGGCTAATTCTTATGGTACGAGATTACACATTTTACACATTTCTACAGCGGATGAATTAAAACTTTTTAATAATACTATTCCGCTGAAGGAAAAGAGAATAACTTCTGAGGTTTGTGTGCATCATTTGTATTTTAACAGTAATGATTATGAGTCATTAGGAAGTTTGATCAAGTGTAATCCTGCTATTAAATCAATGGACCACCAAACGGCCTTATTGCAAGGATTGTTATCTGATAAACTGGATATTATCGCAACGGATCACGCGCCCCATACCTTAGCTGAAAAGCAGCAAAGTTATTTTTCAGCTCCTTCTGGTGTTCCCCTGGTACAACACAGTCTTCAGATAATGCTTGATTTTTATCACAAAGGTTTGATTACTCTGGAAAAAATGGTGGAGAAAATGAGCCATGCTCCAGCGGAGTGTTTTGGTATAAAAAACAGAGGATATATAGAAGAAGGATTCGCAGCTGATGTAGCTATCGTAGATATAGATGTTCCATATCATATAAGCGTTGAAAATATTGCTTACCATTGCAAATGGAGCCCATTACTAGGAAAAACCATGAAAGGAGCTGTATCGACCACCATGGTTAATGGAAACTTAGCTTGGCACGACGGCCAAATAAAAGAAGATGTGAAAGGAGAAAGATTAAAGTTTATCCGTTAACCTTATCCCTTTTTTATCTTTTCAATTTCATTCATAACTATCTCTGATTCCGCCATCTTTGCAGCATAACCTTTAATATCCCCTTTTCTTTGCAACTGCATTGCTTCCTCAAGTAATTGATTGTAAGATTTTTGCAGATTCACTAAGGGGTCTTTTTTAAATAATCCGAACATGACGCTTTGTTAAGTAGTATGGGAAACAGGAAAATACCCATTTCCCATATTTAACAAGAATCAAGAGGTTTTGTTTTCTTTTTTAAGTTTTAAAACGTCTATTCCCTTTTCTTTTACTGAGGAATTAAAGGCTTCCATATCAGCAGATTTTATGGTTTCCCATTTTTGCAATTCATTGTTAATTTGTTTGCTTAACTCAGTTTTTACTTGCATGGCTTGCTGGGTTGGAGGAAAATCGCCGCGATTGGTGATACTTCCTACGTGAGCAAGTTTGTTTGTCAGCTTGATTGGATAATTTAGAGGATCCTGACCACTTTTGTTTTTGGTCTGATATATCTCATTTTCAATTCTGGTAATCTCTTTATCGATATCGTTGGCTTTTTGAAGGAGCGATTTCATTTCAGGATCATCTTTCCAGATAGATTTAAGATGATTAATTTGCTTTCTGGTTTCTCTTATGTCAAGGATAGCCTGATGAGCTTCAGTTACCTTATCTCTAATGTCAATAAGGAAACTGAATTGTTTTGCATAATCTTCCACACTTGATTCAGAGCGAGGGTCTTTAACTATTTCAAAGGTTTGTTCTTGTTGAATTTTACCTAAAGTTAATACCACTTTGTAGGTTCCGGGAACTGCTTTAGGACCATTTAATGCTGCGGCCCAAAGGATCATGCCATCAAATCGCAATGCTCCAGGGTATTGCATATTCCAGACAAAGCGATTTCCACCTGCTTTTAAATCTGTAAGCTTATCCATTCTTTCCTTTGCATTGGTAGCAAATTCTTTAATTAATTTGCCATTTGCTTCATGAAATGAAAGTTTTACAACGATAGAATCAGCCGGAACTTCCTTCAGATTGAAATGAACCATAACACCCCCGGGATGATTGGCGCCAGCTGTTTTCGTATTTGCTCCTCGCCATCCAGGGCCACCTTCCATTCTATAGCTTGGCATAGGTTTGAATATATGCATTTCAGCGGTAGAAACATCTTTATTGAGTTGATGTAGAGGCGTTAAATCGTCAATAATCCAGAATGCCCTTCCTTGAGTTGCCGCAATTAAATTATCATTTTTAATGGTTAAATCTGTGATTGGAACAATGGGTAAATTCAGCTGGAATGGTTTCCAGGAGGTACCATTGTCAAAAGAAATATACATTCCCGATTCAGTTCCTGCATAAAGTAAGCCTTCCTTTTTAGGGTCAGCGCGTATTACCCGGGTAAAATGATTTTTATCAATGCCCGCCGTAATTAGGTCCCACGATTTGCCATAATTGGTAGTATGGTATAAATAAGGAGTGTAATCACCTGATTTATAACGGGTACCTGCAACATATAAACCACCTTTGTGGAATGGGTCTTGTTCAATGGAATTAATCATCATCCATTCAGGCATACCTG
>CAMDWC010000060.1 GCA_945878825.1 Haliscomenobacter hydrossis DSM 1100 | reverse complement strand
GCGGAGCGAAAGTTTCCGGCATGCGGACCTCTTTCGCCAACATAATGTTTATGGTCAGCAATGGTCTTTATTTCATCATAAGTGTAAGGATTGAAACTTTTCCCGGCTTGCCTTTCATACCGTGCACCTTGAATCACATGATACATGTGAGGAATAACACAAACGGTTATAAAAGCATGACCATAATCATTGAAATCAATACCCCATGGATTACTTGTACCCTCTGCAAAAACTTCAAATTGATGCGTTGAAGGATGTAAACGCCAAACCCCGGCATTAATTTTGGTCCTTTCATTCTCAGGTGTCCCCGGTTTTCCAACTTTAGAATGGGTAAAAACACCATGCACTCCATATAACCATCCATCCGGTCCCCAGCGAAGATTATTCAATACTTCATGAGTATCCTGGGTACCCCAACCATCTAAAATTTTTTGAATTTCACCCGTTGGAACATCCCTTTCAAAATCTGTTGGAATAAACAACAGATAAGGAGCGGCGCAAAGCCAAACACCACCCATACCCACTTCGATACCACTAACCAGATTAAGATTTTCCATAAAAACCTTTCGTTTATCCAACGAACCATTTCCATCAGAATCCTCAAAAATCAAGATACGATCTTTACCCTTCCCTTCTGGAGCTGGAATTGGATAGGTATGCCCTTCAACAACCCAAAGTCTGCCTCTTGCATCAAAGGTAAAACTGATGGGTCGAACGATATCTGGTTCGCTTGCAGCTAATTGTATATTAAAACCTTCAGGTAAGGACATTGCTTTTGCTGCAAGATCACCTGAAAGTCCTTCATTAAGAACCGGATCTAAAGGTGGCAAAATAATGATATCTTTTTGAAAAAGCTCATTTTCAAAATAGGGTCTTTCTGAATGAAATTGAAAATGATCAAAATTAATATGCGCCCATTTATCATTTGGAATATAAGGAATCTGGGAAATTCCATTTTCCTTGTCTATAATTCTTATAAAAATATCTCTGTTCTTGTAGGCTTGTAAATCGACCACAACGGGTTGTAAATTAGAACGTCCCTGACCTGTTGATTGAAAAATAACTTCCTGATTATCGGTCAAAACAATTTCTACCCTGGTGTCAAGTAAAGCCCCACCTGAAACCCAGAAACTGGCATAAGGAAATTTTACCTGGAATGATTTTGAAACCAAAGTTCCGGTTTTCTTATAATTTTTATTTCCTCCACTACTTATAAAATACTGGTCAATTCCACCCACTTTCAAATCCTTTTCAAAAAGGGCAGAAATATCTGAAGAAAGGAAGATACCAGCAAAGGCATCGCCTGTGGCTTCCCAATCCATTAAATTGCCCAACTCAACATCGAGATTCAATTTTATACCCTTTAAAACGGGTAATTTTCCAACCACTTCCTTTTGGGTTGTAGAACCTTTAACCACCTGAATTTTTCCGATCATACCTGCTGCACGATGACCAGGTACCGTACAGAAATAAATATCATCGGCTTCAGCTATAAATTCAATGCTGGTTGTTGCCCCCTTTTCAATGATGGATGCACTTTTTACCCCCAGTTTTTCCAGGGATATATCATGGGTCATCGTCTCTCCATTGGTCATCGTAATTCTTACCCGACTTCCTTTATTTGCTTTAAGGGTAGGATTTCTGGTTCCGTTTTTATCAAAATAACCAAGCATAGTAGCTTCCAGAAAAAAATGTTGATCAATTTTTACGGTATCCGGGATATTTGTACTTTTTGCAACATTCGTCCTATTGGACTTCCCTGAATAAAATCCCAACAGTAAAAAAATAGGAATAAATATTTTTAAAGCATCCATAAAATATTTTTTTATTTTAAAAAGAACTATAATTCATTAATATACAGTTCTTTAAAGTAAACTTCTGCCTTTCCCCCACCATGAATTTGTAATCCAATCAAGCCAGATAATGGAATTGAAGTATCTGATTCCAGATAATCTACGGATTTATGACCATTAATAAATAACCTTATTCTGTTATTATTCGCTAGAATCACATAATCATTCCAATCGTTTTGTTTTATCCAGGTAAGTACTTTTGCAGCGTCGGGAGAGACAAGTGTTTTATTACGACGGGATTCATCATATAAACTTGCCCAATAATCTTTTCCCCAATCTGCCTGATAACCAATCATTTCATTAGAAGGATTAGTAGCTCTAACACTTCTAAATTGAAGTCCCGCATTTATAAACCCCTCGTGTCCAACTAATTTTATTTTAAATTTCAATATAAAATTACGGTAGGAGCGACGTGTGCACAAGAAATTATTTTCTGGAACATTTTTAATCAAAGAGCCCCCGATAATCATATTATCTTCAATACGCCAGGTATTTAAGGTATCACCTTCCCACCCATTGAAAGTAAGACCATCAAACAGAGTCACCTCCTTAGAATAATGGCCTATACTCAGGAGTAGCAATGTAAACAGGTAAAAGAATATAGAATAGGACTTCATACTGAAATGAATTTTTTCCATTCTCAATTTAATGATTTAATCTGTTAAAAATTACTTTCCTGTTTTAAAAATGACCCAACCAATATATATCAAGGTAAAAAGGCTGATACCCATGGAATGTAAATTTGAAAAATTTGATGGTGAATCAAATATTTTAAGATAGGCCTGGGCTACGTTGTACAAACCAATCCAACAAGTAATGGCAACAACCAAAATAAATAAAGTATTATTCAATTTGTTGTTTATCCAACGGGTTCCCATTAAAGAAGGATCATTCAATAAAAAGTATAAAAGGGTAGTCATCAGAGGTAAAAGTAACCCATTCAAAGCTTGAGCAAAAATAATAAGAGGAATTGGTTTTATATCGGGTAAACCGAAGGCCAGCCCGATCAAAAGAACACTTAACCAGATATATTTAGCAGAAATTTTATTATCCAACAGTTTAGTACCTGCTAAACCAGCGGCCATAGGAGCGGTAATTGCACTGGAAAAACCAGCCGCGAATAAACCGATAGCAAAAAAATAAGTACCCAATGTACCCATATATTTACTTAGTGCCGAAGCAATCGCTTCAAAGGAAAAAGCACCTGAAATTTGAGTGCCAACAAGTAAAATAGCCATGGATATAATACCCCCGAATAATATGGCAATCGAAATTCCCAATCTCATTTCCGATATTTCCTGTTCTTTTGTTACGCCAGAGGCAAGAAAAAGATTATACGGTACAATCGTAGTTCCTATTAATCCAATAACAAGTAGCGCGCTGGAATCAGGCATGGATGGAATGATAGAATTTTTTAAAACAAGGGTATAATCAAGTGGGATTTTAAAGACTATCCAACAAAAAACGACACCCATTATAGCTACGATTAATCCTAAGATTCTTGCCAGAATGACTGGATTATTTATCCATAAGAGTGAAAAAACAGCGCTACCAATAAAAAGGACAATGACCCATTGTGGAAAGAGGGCAAAAAGTTTGATGCCGGCAGCGGCGCCAACGATATTACCAGCTTCATAGGCGGAGCAGCCTAGCCATAAGGCAAAAAAGACCAAATATGGAATCCAGTTTGATTTTCCTGAACCAAATTTTGTTCGAATTACTTCACCGAAACTTTTACCTGAAACTAAAGTTAATCTTACTACTCCCTCTTGTAGAAGAATCGTCGCAAAGGTGGAAAAAAGTAAAGCCCATAATAATTTAGTGCCAAAAAGCGCCCCTGCGTTGGCTGCAGTGGTAACCGTTCCGGGACCAATAAAAGCAGCTGAAATAACTGACCAAAGTAGCACACTACCAAGTCCCCCCTTCCAAGTAATCCTTTTTGACATTAAATAAGTTTTTAGGCATACAAGAATTTGAAAAAACAAAAGTAATTTAGCTTTTATATTCCATATTATGCAAAACTTCTATCCGGGAAAAATATTACTTTATGGTGAATTTTCCATTATCTTAAAAAATAAAGCACTCGCTATTCCCTTAACTTCACAAGGTGGTAAATGGGAAAATGCGGAGAATGCAGAGAATACATCACTCTTCGGATGGCTTGAATATTTGAAGAAATTGCCCCATGCTGCAGACTATAATTTGGTGCATTTTGAAGAGGAATTAAACCGTGGCTTATATTTTGAATCTTCTATTCCTCTGGGATATGGTGCAGGTAGTTCTGGCGCTTTAGTCGCTGCTTTTTATGCTCATTTTTCAACATCACCCATTACAAACCCATCCTTAACCCATTTAAAAGAGTTAAAAAAAGAGTTGGGTGTGTTGGAATCCTATTTTCATGGAAATAGTTCAGGAACAGATCCTCTTGTTTCATATTTAAAACATTCCCTCCTATTGGCAAATGATAAAATAGATAAAATAAAGGTTCCTTCACCACCTGAAGACCTGTTTTTCTTTTTATTAGACTGTGGCATGGCAAGAAAAACAGAGCCGCTTGTTTCCTCTTTTCTACATGAAATACATAACGATAAAAACTATACAGCTGATTTTGAAAACAATTATGTTCCGGTTGTTGATCAAACAATTCAGGAACATTTAGACGGCAGATTTACAGAATTAAAAAAACAGTGGTTGGAATTAAGTCAATTACAAACACATTTTTTTAAAGCCATGATTCCCAAAAACCTTATTGAATATTGGCATAAAGGAAATAATGAGGGACACACGCATCTAAAACTATGTGGTGCAGGTGGTGGCGGATATTTATTGGGACTATCAACCCTAAAAGAAAAACAGGTTTCTTTGCTTTACCCGGGTTTTAAGATGATTGCTCTTCCTTTTTCGTAAGCAAAATAAAGGAAGTACTCAAAAATAATATCAAACTGGAGACATATAGAAAACAAACGAACCAAATTCCCCCATTGAAAAAAGGTAACCATTTCGCTTCTTCAGCCGTTAAAAATAAAGTGGAAGGAATTCTTTTTGCTAGAAAATCCAATCCAAATAAAGAAATAAAGGAGGCGAAAAAGTGAAAATATCCTATTTGTTCAGGAAAAGAAATATTTTTTTTAACCCTTAAAAACCAAATAAATATACCCTGTAGAAAAGCTAATCCAGCGCTAATAATGAACAGGGGATGAGTTTCACCGCTAATTTTTAGGGAACCTGCTGAAAAGGTAAATTTTTGAGATTCAAATAAAAAAGTAACTGATATAAATAAAAAAGATAATAAAAACAACTGTCTGTGAAAAGGCAAGAAAGTCATAGATAAAAGTTTAATGATTAATTTCGGGTATCAATTCCCCAGGATAACTTGTCCCGAAGCGTATCTAAGAACCCAATGTCGGGTAAATGTGCCAGATAAGCGGGAAATTTGTTTTTTCTTACCGCTAATTGATGATTTGACGTAACCATTTCATGCCTTGAATCCAGGGTACACAAAAAATTATCTGTTCTACCTTCAATTTCAAATGAAATAATGGAATCATCTGAAATGACTACCGGACGAACATTAAGATTATGTGGAGCAACGGGGGTTATAACGAAGTTTCCAGATTGTGGAAATATAACAGGACCACCGCAGCTTAAAGAATATCCCGAAGAACCTGTAGGCGTAGAAACGATGATACCGTCTGCCCAATATGAATTAAGATAAGCTCCATTGATATAAGTATGAATGGTAATCATTGAGGAAGTATCCCTTTTCAGAATGGTAAAATCATTCAATGCAAAACGTACGTTATCAAAAATGGGCTGATTACTTTCCAGAAACAACATTTGCCTTTCTTCGCGTAATAATCGACCCAAAGCCATTAAATGAATAGCTTCCGTGATTCTTTTTTTCTCAATCGTTGCTAAAAAACCCATTCTACCTAAATTTATACCAACCAATGGAACCCCACTTTCTCTGGCATATAATAAGGCATTTAGCATGGTTCCGTCACCACCCAGTGCAATAAGAAAGTCAAACTTTTTTAACACAAAATCTAAGTGATTTTCAAATAATCCTACATCTCTGGGGAAAGTAAATTCATTTTTTATGTCCTCAAAAAATGGCTTATACCAATAGGATGTTATGTCTTCAGCATGTAATGCCTGAATCAACATCTCTATAGCAGCGTGATCTTTAGGTTTATAAATTTTTGAGAAAATAGCTACTTGCATATTAAAAAGAAGCATTAAAATTTAAAAAAATACCATCCCCCTTTTCGATATTCCTACTGTACTCAATTCTGGCTACCATGTCAAAATACAATTTAATATTGATTCCAACCCCATAACTCCACAACAGTTTATTATCCAATGGATTGATATTTTCCACCGAAAAAGGATTATTAACTATTCCCCAGTCACTATGCAAGGTCAAATAAACTTTATACGGTTGCACCCGAAAAGCATCAATAAAAACTAATTTACCATAGTTATTAACACCTTGAAAAAGTAATAATCTGGCAGTAGTTTGCAACATAGCTAAATCGAGACCATCCACGAGGTAATATTCATAGCCACGCATGGTGGTGAATTCTGAAAATCCAAGCGCTCTGTTATCATAATAGGGCTGCTTATTTCTTATAAATGAATATTTTCCTCTGGCACCTACTGAAAGACTCAGACCTGGATTTATAGCTTTAAAAATATCTGTAAGTCCCATTATCGTTAAAGCATTTCTGTCACCCTTTTCCAGTAGACCCGATTTTTCAGCCTCAAACTGAAAAAAGTAACCATCCAGAGGATAGAAGCGATTGTCTCTGTTATCAAATTGATAGGAATACCTTAAAAAAGAGAAATTTTGCTTTTCACCACCATTAAGTAAATAATCTGGATTAAGATTTTTAGCAATGACAGCATCTACCATTCTTCTTTGAAAACCATAAAGAAAGGTATGAACACTTTGGAAAGCGGGTCTAAAAGTTACACCTGCCTCGGTAAGAAAATAATTTGACAAGAAAGAATTATCAGGCTTTCTATAAAAAAGTTGTTTGTTTTCTCTGGTATCATAATTAACTTCTCTCCATTGCTGAAAGGATAGTTTTCCAAAAACGCCCCATTTCATAGCCTTATCTAAATAAGGAAATCTATACTCCAATTTATAAGTCCTGTTGTAACCATCTGATAACGTAATTTTTAATGCGTCAGCATAACCCAGAACATTTCTGTGATATAATTTTACACCGAGGTTTACTCTGTTTAACGCTCTTTTTTGCTCAACCCACCAGACATTAAAATTACGATCTGCTAAATTGAAATACGGGATAGGATAAAAATTCCAGGATTCTTTTACTTCAAGATAAACTACGAAAACATTTTTTTGTAGTTCAATAAGTTCAAATGCTAATTCTCTTATAAGTCCTGTATTTATCAATATTTGCTCTGAAAAACGCAAGGCATCATCGAGCGCTTTTTTATTGACAAAAACATCGCCGTCGTGAACACTTAATTGCCTGCTTATAATTTGAATTTTTATGTGTTTGTAACCTGTTATAGATACTAATTTTACTAAAACAGAGCTATCGGACTGACCAGATAAAGCGGCGGAAATCAGGGTAAAAAAAAGAAAAGGCAGTAACGATTTCAACATAAAAGATTAGACATTTAGATAGGTCATCAAGGATTCGTACCTATTTTTTAGGGTGTCCTTGACATCCTCTTCGTTGAATGTAGCCTTTATACTATAGCCAAATCTTTCAAAAGTTGATAGTAAATTTTGAATTTGGGCGCTATTTAACTTTAATGTAATTTCGAGACGATCACTCTCCGCATTTGAGCTTAACAGTGAACTTAAAATAACTTTATTCTCAGATTCTACGATTCTGGCTATTTCTGCGAGCGAATAATTTTTCTTATCCATTTCCAACACTACAATAGAGCCTGGTTGAGAAAAAGCGGCACAATTAACATAGTTTTTAAACAAGGAGGCTAAAGTAATACAACCTAAATAGTTGTTGTTTTCATCGATAATGGGAAAAAGGGTAACTGATTGTTCAGAAATAGCTCTCATGACCTCATAAATATGGTCATAAGTTGAGGCAAATGAATAGTTTAAATTTATAAAATTTGAAATGGGGATCACTGTTAATTCTTCTTCTATTTCATCTAAAGAAAGAATACCAATACATATATTATCTTGAACGACAGGAAGTTGCCTTACAGCAAATTCTTTAAAAAAATCAATAGCGACAGCCACCGAATCTGAAATTTTTAAAGGAACAATGGAAGGATCAATAAAGGCTGATGCCATCATAAGCGAGAAATTTTCATTTTCTGAACATTAAATTCTTCATCTGTTAATAAACCCCTTAAACGAAGTTGCTCCAATTTTTCAATATTTTCTGCATTCAAAGAAGGTTCATTCTTTAAATTATTTCCAGGAAGACGAAAGTTATTGTTCAAAAAAAGCATAAACTCAGGTTGCACCCTGAGAAAAGCGAGGGCATCGTGGGTTTTTATCTTTTCAAAATCGTCAAAACCATAGAGAACAGCTTTATCCAAATGAAGGAAAGCCTTCTCAATATTTTCATTCAACGAATATGCACAAGCTACATTAAAGTGAGCGGCAATTTCACGAGGATTTATTTCCAATGCTTTTGAAAAATCTAAAATGGCCCCATCATAATCGTAGGAAAGAAATTTTGATTTTCCACTTTTAACGTGAATATTTCCATTATCCAAAGAAAAATCACCCTTTTTATTATGCTTGATATTGCCAAGACTCCTTTTTCCAGATGTTTCAAATTCTTTTTTAGGTAATACCCTCAAAAAATCTCTATTATATTTGATGTCAAAAGTTTTATTATCCATTGAAAAAAATGTAAAAGCATCAATTAATCCTAAAATAGCGGATATACCTGTAAATGCCAATAACAAATAAAGGATTCCCTTTCCTCTTTGTCCAAGATAGAAACGGTGTAGGCCAATGAAGCCAAAGAGTAAGCCAAGAATACCTGCAATATCCTTTTCTTTTTTTAACTGGCTCATAAAAAATCCGATTTAACTACTTAGTAATGCTTTTGGAGAAATAAATTTTCCCGTCAGAACAGTAAAGTCGTCCGGATAAGATTCGGATCCCTTAAAAGTATCAATAAAAATATTCAATTGTTCATTAAAGTTTGAAACATTTAATTCTTTATTTTTTAACAAAAAATCTTTAAGATAGGTTTCATTAAAATACTCCCCTGCTTCATTCATTATATCTGTGATTCCGTCTGTATAAGTTAAAATCATGGACGGGACATCTTTATCCAGTTCAACAAAACCAGTATCTATGTGTGGAATTTCGGGAAAAGGGCCTAATAAAATGCAACCATCTTTCAACTCAATTAATCGGTTTCCATTCAATAAAAAAGGAGGATTGTGACCTGCGTTAATATAGGTTAAGGAGTGAGAATAAATATCATATTCTGCAATAAAAAAAGTAATGAATCGCTCTCCTTCAGTTAATCTGAACACTGTATTATTCAAATCTCTGATAAAGGGATCTAAAGCGGTACGTTTATTAATTAAGGTATGAAAATTAGCTTGAAAATTAGACATTAACAAAGCGGCAGATACCCCTTTACCCGTAAAATCACCTACACAAAAGACTAATTTTCCATCATCAAACTGAATATAATCGAAATAATCACCGCCAACACCTAATTTGGGTTTATAAATACTATCGAATTCATAGTTTTTTGAGATTGGCAATTTTTTAGGGATGAGCATTTTTTGAACCTCCGCAGCAAGCTCCATTTCATGATTTAACCTTTCTTTATCAATCTGAGATTTAAACAATCTTTTATTTTCAATAGCTACAGCAATTATTTGGGTAATGGCGGTAATAATTTGAACTTTATCAAAAATATCATCGTCCTCACTAAGAAAGCCACCTACGAAAACATAGGCAATTTGTTGATCTTTATGATTAAATGGAATAGCAACATCAAAATATTTTACTAATGGATGGTCGTCTCCCTCCATTTTTTGTAATTCCAAATAAGAAGCTAATTTATCAACAATATCAACGTTATGAAGGACTTCAGGCACACGAAGAGAAGTGACGAGTTCCCATTTATCATTTTCACAAACATATAAAAGCATAGATTTTACACCCAAAACCCAATCGAGAAAAGATTTATATTCGGAAAAAAGATCTGAGGCAGGGTGATTCATGCCTATACTTTTAGTTATGGCGAGGAGTCCGGAAATTTGCATTTGTTTGAGGTGCAACGACTTCTCCAAAGTAGTTAAAGCTGTAAGATGTTTGCTTATACCTCCTAATTCATTCATTCATTATCTTTTAAAAAAAACGAATATTAAAATTTCTTATTTTAGCTTAATATTGTCAATATGCCTTTTATTGTCCCTATCTGATTTTTTTTGTATATTTTTTTCCAACGCTACCTCTAAATTTATACCAGTTTGATTGGCGATACAAATTAACACAAAAAAAACATCAGCCAATTCGTCAGCTAACGCTTCTTTACTATTTTTTTCAATCTCCGTACTTTTAAAAGATTGCTCCCCATACATTCTGGCCATAAGTCTTGCCACTTCACCAACCTCCTCCATTAAAATAGCGGTGTTAGTCAACTCATTAAAATATCTGACGCCCAGCGTGTTAATCCATTGATCAACTATTTCCTGTGCTTTAGTAATCTCCATTATTTACTTTTTATTTTTAGAATCCATTAAAATGGTAACCGGTCCGTCATTGATCAGGGACACTTTCATATCAGCACCAAAAATACCCCTTTCAACTTTTTTCCCTAATGCATTAGAGAGCAATGAAAGGGTACTTTCATATTTAATCAAAGCACTTTGTGGTTTTGCTGCCTTTATATAGGAAGGCCTATTTCCCTTTACGGTTGAAGCGTGCAGAGTAAACTGAGAAATAACTAACATATTACCCCCTGTTTCAGTAATAGAAAGATTCATTATTTGCTGAGCATCATTGAATATTCGCAAGCCAATAATTTTCCTTACTATCCAATCAATATCCTCATTATTGTCCTCCTCTTCAAATCCGGCAAAAACTAATAAGCCATTATCAATATTCCCAACGACTTCATTGTCTACTTTAACCGAAGCTTCCAGCACTCTTTGAATCACTACTCTCATATATACAGGTGTTAGAATAAAGATAAGGGTGAATGTACTTTGTCATGAAGAGCACCATTTTTCACTCTTATATTATTTACAAGAGGAGACACAGGATAACTCGTTAGATAGGCAGAGGGGGAAGAAACCATAATTTTTATTAATTCCTCTTTTGTTGCATCATCAGCAAGCCAGTTTTCCCGCTTATCCTCTTTTTCCAATAGCACAGGCATTCTGTTGTGCAAAAAGGCAATATCCTCATTTGATTCGGTGGTAACAATAACAAAAGAAGAAAAGATATGATTACTATATTCAAAAGTTTGCCATATTCCAGCCATAAACAAAACAGGATCTTTAGAAGGCAAAATCCTATATGGTATTTTTGATTTACCATAAATCTTCCATTCATAAAAACTATCAGCAGGTATAATACATCTTCTATTAACTATAGATTCTTTGAAACTTGCTTTTTCAAATATAGTTTCAGAACGGGCATTTATAAATGGTGGTAAATCCTTTTTTATAGCATTAGTTTGTTGAAAACCCCATCGCATTGAAGATAACGCCATAGTATCGACCTTATGAATAGCTAAAGCCTGCTCTGTTGGGCAAATATTTAAACTTTCAACCCAATCGTTAGGAAGGGAAACACCTGGAAGTAAAACCTTCAAAACGTCCTTTTTTACATTAAAAGAGTACCTTCCACACATAAATTACAAACATTACAAATAATAAAATATATAAAAAAATGATAAACAATAATAGTTATTCTTTATTTATCCACAAAAAGACATAGCTTATTGGGGATAAAGAATAGCTTATAAACATGGTTCTTCTATATATCAAAAAGTACCCAATCTCTCCACAATGAATCCACCAAATTACTTACCAGCCCAACATAAAAGATAGATAGCTTAACAGCGAATAAAAGTAAAAAGAAATAAACAGTATGGATATACAGTCATGTTAATAAATAGACAAAAATTAATAAGAGTATATAAAAACAGCTGTATAGCATAGTGGAAAACGCAGTTAAAAAGAAAGTTAAAATTTTATAAAAAAGATAATACTAACATACCAACATGACTTATGATGAGTATGATTTTTTTTATTAAAAATAAATAATAAGAATAATAATCATAAAATCACTTCATTTACAAATGCCCAAAAAGAATGTACTTTTGCAGAAAAAAAATATGAGCAGAGTAAGTTTGGTTGGAAATTATCCTAAGATTATAACCTTATGGCTTGGCTTAGGATTAGTAATGATTTTTTTTCAAGTAGTTATTGGAGGCATTACCAGATTAACCGGATCTGGTCTTTCTATCACCAAATGGGAAATAGTCACAGGGACATTACCACCCATGGATGAGGCTACCTGGGAGGCGGAGTTTGAGGAGTATAAGGAAACACCTCAATATAAAAAGATAAATGAAGGAATGGAAATGAAAGATTTCAAATTCATTTATTTTTGGGAGTATTTCCACAGATTATGGGCAAGAACCATGGGTTTCGTTTTCATTTTACCTTTTCTCTATTTTTTACGAAAGGGATGGATAGATTCTTTTCTTTTAAAAAGACTAGGTATTGTAGTTCTTCTTGCGGCGACGGTTGCATCCTTTGGATGGATCATGGTAGCGAGTGGACTTATTGAGCGTCCCTTAGTTAATGCCTACAAATTGACTTTACATCTTTCCTTAGCTTTAATTCTTTTTTCCTATTTACTATGGACGTTTTTATTGACTTTTAAACGTTTTCCACATGTTACCAACACTCTAAATATTAAGTTGTGGACAAAATGTTTACTCTTTATGCTGGCTTTTCAAATCATAATAGGGGGTATCGTTTCGGGCTCAAAAGCGGCTATGTTTTATCCTACCTGGCCTGATATGAATGGACAGTATATCCCTGATGTGATGGTTGAAAAGGGCTCTTTTAATATAGCTAATTTTATAAATTATGATAAAAATCCATACTTCAGTGCGTGGATACAATTTCTGCATAGAAACGTAGCTTATTTATTGACTTTTAGTATTTTATCTTTTTTAATATTCTATTGGAAAAGGGTAGACAGTGCATCCTACAAGCAATGGTTAGTAGTATTGACGAGTTTGTTAATAACACAAGTATTACTTGGGATATTTACCCTAAAAAATAGTATTTATCAAATACCAGTTAACCTTGGTGTAGCACATCAGGCTGTAGCTTTATTATTACTAACTACTATGTTGGTAATGTTATTTTCCGTTCAAACTAAGAAGTTATAAAGATTAAATGTTAAAAACAATGTGGAAAACGATTTTATAAAAAAAATATTTTTTTTGTAGTTCTTTGTTCGATTTTATTAAAGTCATTAACGTTTTTATTGGTTATTAGCGCTGCAAACAGGTAATTATCGTTTTCCACATGTTTTCCACATGTTTTTTTTATAGTTTTATAACATTACAATTTTATTTTATTACCTTATATTAAATAAAAAGAAAGTTTGTATTTTTTTGGTTTGTGGACGAACATTATTAATAAATTGTTTTAATTGTTGCA
>CAMDWC010000059.1 GCA_945878825.1 Haliscomenobacter hydrossis DSM 1100 | reverse complement strand
GACATCGTTCGGATTCTTCAATGGGAAGAGTCACAGGAAAAACAAATGATTATTCCTTTTTTGGAACCGCAAGAAATTTTTTTATTAGATTTATACGCTGATGCCCATCCTATTTCTTTGGAATATCTTTTTATTCATGCTCAGCTTTCCATTGGATCGTTAACACAACTTTTGCTGAACATGGAATTTAAAGGCTTGATTAAAGAATTACCAGGGAAAAGGTATCTAAAATTGATATAATAATGATGAAGTTTTTAAATATCGGGTTTGTTTGTTCGGGATTACTTCTGATACCTTTTATTGGGTCAACACAAGATTTGATAAAACAGTCAAAACCTGTAAATATCATTTTAATGATAGCTGACGGGGTTGGGATAAACCAGATGTCAGGTAGTTTGTACCAGTACAACCATAACCTGTTGGTTGAAAAAATGCCGTTTATAGGCCTTCAGAAAACGAACTCTTTTAATAGTTTAAATTCCGATCCAGCCGCCGCCGCTACGGCCATTGCCTGCGGTGTTAAATCTTTTGACGGGGCAATAGGGGTTAATATGGATTCAATCTCCATTCCATCGATGATAAAAACAGGGGCTGATAATAATATGAAAACGGGGGTAGTTACCACGGCAAGCATGACCCACCTGTCGTCCGCTGCCTTTTGGGCGCATTCACCTGCTTATAATAATGAGGAATACATTGCTTCCCAGTTGGCCAGGTCGCCCTTAGATCTTATTATTGGTGGAGGGAAAAAATTTTTCACAGACAGACAAGATAAAAAAAATCTACTGGAAGACCTTCAGCGTCAGGGTTATCAGACTTTGTCCATTCTTCCGGAGGCAAAATCTTTCCCAATGGCTGATATTACTAAGAAATATGCTGCGTTTACAGCATTTGATTTACCTCTTACTGTGATGGAAGGTCGAAAATATTTATCGTCAGCCGTTTCTTTTGCTATGGATTTTCTAAATACAAAAGATAAGAAAAATGATGGATTTTTTTTATTGGTGAACAGTGCTCAGATTGCCCTGGGCGCAAAGCTCAATAACCCTGATTATATGCTGTCGGAGTATAACGATTTTGATGAAGCGCTGGCGAAAGTCCTGGATTTTGCTGAAAGGGATAAGGAAACATTGGTTATCGTTACGTCGGCCTATGAAACAGGAGGATACTCAGTAAACCCAGGTTCAAAGCGAGAGAAATTACAACATGAATTTACTGGAAAAACAACTACAGGTACGCTCGTTCCTGTTTTTTCTCAAGGTCCGGGCGCCATTAAATTTACTGGATTCTTTGAAAACACTGACTTTTTACCCAGATTAAAAGCTTTATTTGGTTGGAATTAAATGTCTTTCCGCATGATAGGAAGAACGAACCAACGGGCCACTTTCCACATAATCAAATCCACGGCGTAAACCCTCCTCTTTATAAAAAGCAAAGGTATCGGGGTGAATAAATTCAGCGACGTCAAGGTGCATTTTAGTAGGTTGTAAATATTGTCCTATGGTAAGCACATCGCAACCATGAGCTACCAAATCATCCATGGTTTTTAAAACTTCCTCATTTGTTTCACCCAGACCGACCATTATTCCCGATTTGGTTCTTTTTCCAAAAGCTTTGGTTCGTTTAGTCTGTTCTAAACTTCGGTCATACTTAGCCTGGGGTCTCACTAATCGGTAGAGTCTTTGTACGGTTTCCATATTATGAGAAACTATTTCCTGACCGGCACTAATCATTCTTTCTAAGGCCTCCCAATTTCCTTTCACATCAGGGATGAGGCTTTCAATGGTAGTATTTGGGCTCAATAATTTAATCTGGTGAATGGTTTGGTACCAAACTTCTGCCCCTCTGTCTGCTAATTCATCTCTGTTAACAGAAGTTATCACGGCATGTTTCACTTGCATTAGCTTTACAGCTTCTGCCACTCTTCCAGGCTCTTCTATGTCATATTCTGTTGGTTTACCTGTTTTTACGGCACAAAAAGAGCAAGACCTCGTGCATATATTACCTAAAATCATAAAAGTGGCAGTACCAGCTCCCCAACATTCACCCATATTGGGACAACTTCCTGACTGGCATATAGTGTGTAATTTATAGGTATCAACTAATTCACGGACCTTCTTAAACTCGGGACCAATAGGAAGTTTAACTCTAAGCCAATCGGGCTTTTTTGAAGGTCTTTCTTTAGCACCTGCAATGGGTAATTCAACCATGAAACTATATTATCTTTAAATGACTATTTTCTTTTTCCAATACGTAAATTTACAAAAAAATTGAGGAAAATATTTTGGTTATTGTTAATCCCTAACATTTCATTGTCGGCCAGAATGGGTACATCTCTGATAAATGCGTCTGCCATAATACCAATTTCAGCAGAACGAATAAACTCACCGTAAGCGCCCCAATCGAAATGTAAACTTCCCTTTATGTTTACCCCGGGTACTATACCCAGCTCATCCAGCCCTTTTGTTAGTTTTTCTGCTCCAAAAATATCGTCCCAATTTAAAAAACGAGAGGCATTTTCATCGGAGTACCTTTCACTTCGAATACTTGTGAAATTTCCAGGCTTATCAGAAGTGTGCCTTAAAACAAGATAATAGGGTTTTAAAAGACCTAATGTCGGTCCCCCTTCATAGCTTATTCCTACGGCTAGCCCCTTTCTTTTTCCCTTTTCAGATAAAAATCTCTTCTCTCCAACGCCTGCTCTCAGTGGGTAAAAATTATTTTGTTTACCAAAAATAAAGCCACGGAATGTTCCCCTCGGACCTGACAAAGAGATGTTTTTTTGCTGCCTTGATTCAATAGGGTCTTTTAATTCACCGAATTCTGCAAAGTAATATTGTGATAAGTTATACTTTTTTATCTTTCCAAGCTGGTAGCCAAAACTGAATCCATTGGTATAAATCCGCGCGTTAACCCCACTCTCTTTTTGAAATAATATCCCTTTATCCTGATTGTAATTATTTCTTCCCAATGATAAGGTCTGTTGTGCTGCCAGGCTCACACATATTACCATGCCTGTTAAGGTCAAATACATTGACCTGAAAACAGGACGGGCATTTATTATTTTATCGTTGGACATTTTTACTTCATTTTATGTAATACAATTTTTAACTCGCTTAGGTTCATGCAGCTTCAGATGCTTTTTTAATAATGATAAATATACCAAAAAAATGTTAATTTAACTTCCTTAAATCAGACCTAAACATGTTGGACGTTTTAATATATAGCGAACATTCATCAAATAGATTCCAATATGTACTGGATTGGATTTTTAAGGGAGTTTCTTCTTTTCAAATCACTCATGATGTTGATTTCGCCATTAAATATAACGGCCCTATTATTTTTTATGGCAATAAGCATATTCTTAAGGATGCTTTGCAAATACCTGATAGTGGATATTTGTGGCGTCGAAAGAGCGAGCCCGTATTACCTGATTTGGCATTGGTTACCTTTCCTTTAAATAATCTCGATGTAGATATTTTTTCTTTTATTTTTTATTCACTGGCCAGATGTGAGGAGTATGATAAAAGTGATCTTGATGCATGGGGCCGATTTAAAGCGGAAAATAGTATAGCATTTAAGAATCATTATTTACAAATACCATACCTGGACTTAGTTAAGGTCCGGTTGTTTGACTTTTTAAAGGAAAAATGGCCTTCTTTTATGGTTCCTTTGCCCGTTTACAAAAGACAAATTTCTTATGATATCGATGTCGCCTGGGCTTATCTTTATCGCTCTCTTCCAAGACATTTTTACGGTATTTGTCGGGATGTATTGCGTCGTGATTTCTCTTCAATTTACCATCGATGGCAGGTCCTGTCGGGTAATGAAGTAGATCCGTATTTTACTTTTAGCCGCTTGTTAACCACCCATGCCGCTTTAGGAGATCAGCCCATATTTTTTTGGCTGATGGGTAATAAATCAAAAATAGATCGTGCTGTCGGACTAAAATCCAAAGGGTTTAAACAATTAATCCGCGATGTATCAAGTAAATACAACATCGGTTTACATCCTTCAATGAAAAGTGGATTAGCTTTTGAATGGCTGCAAAAGGAATATAATTTCTTGTGCTCTTTGGCTGAAAAAAAGATTATTCATTCGAGACAACATTATCTTTTGCTAAATATGCCAGATACTTACCGAAATCTTGTTAAAATAGGGGTTGAAAATGATTATTCCATGGGTTATGCCAGTCAATGTGGCTTTCGGGCGGGTACTTGTTTTCCATTTCTCTGGTTTGATGAACAGAGAGATGTCTGTACCAATTTGACGATTCATCCTTTTCAGGCCATGGATGTGACCTTTTGGGTCTATGGAGAAAATACTTCAGAAGGTATTTTAGCTACGCTTAATAACATAGAGAATCAATGTAAATCAGTGGGTGGTATCTTTACTTTTATTGCGCATAATAGTTCATTCTCAGGTCCGGGAACCTGGAAGGCGTGGGAAGAAATTTATTTCACCTTTTTAAAAAATACAAATATATGATTACTATAATCCACGATACCCCTTCAATCGCGGGTAATTATTTAGCTGAATTACGCGATGTTAATGTGCAACAGAATAAGGTCCTTTTTCGCAGAAATATTCAAAGACTGGGTGTTTTTATGGCCCACGAATTAAGTAAGCATTTATCTTTTGAAATAAAAAAAATTCAAACTCCTTTAGGCATTGCCGATTGTACGATGGTGAATACCCCCATCGTTTTAGGAACCATTTTGAGAGCGGGATTACCTATGCACCAGGGATTTTTAGACGTATTTGATGATGCTGAAAATGCCTTTTTAACGGCGTATAGAAAACATCACGGAAGTGGAAAATTTGACATAGAAATGGAATACGTTTCCTGCCCCGATCTTACCGATAAATGCCTTGTTTTAATAGATCCTATGCTCGCAACGGGAGCGTCTATCATAAAGGCGGTAGAATATTTATCTAAATATGGTACACCGTCATCGATTCATATTGTGTCAGCTATTGCCTCAAAGGAAGGACTCAATCAAGTACATAAGAAATTGCCACAAGCCCATATTTGGATTGGTGATGTGGATGAAGAATTAACGGCAAAATCTTATATCGTTCCAGGTTTAGGAGATGCAGGCGATTTAAGTTTTGGTGAAAAATGTCAAGACTAAGCTCAATATATTTATAAACCAGGCATTTATTTTTGTTAATTAACTATGATTTATTTCTTACATTTTTGTCGATTCTCTTATAAATAGGGTAGATTTTAGCACAACATTAGGAAGGGTGGTAATAGGTTGGATTTTTCCTTTGTTCTTAATACTTTGAAATAAAAGTAGGGCCGCCTCCTTTCCAATGGAAAATGCAGGTTGCGTAAGGGTCGATAAGGCAGGGTTTAGTAAAGCGGCAGTGGGCAAATTTGAAAAACTAATGATTTTTAATTGTTTGGGAATCATTATATCTATTTCTTTGCAAATATGATAGGTTTGAATGGCTAATTTTTCTACCGATGAAAATATGCCCAATGATACCGGTAAGGGTTGTAAGAAATCTCTTATAATCTGAAAACTTAAGGTTTCATCCGTTCCTGCTTCAATAATATGAACGTGAGAAGGCTCGATTTGATATTGCTTTAGCGCGGCCAAAAATCCGTCTTTCCTATGATTAATAGCTGACATTTGGTTGGAAAGAGAAAGAAAGGCAAAATGTTTGCATTGGCTTTTTATTAAATGTTCCGTGGCCTGAAAACCTGCCTGATAGTCGTCAGTAGTTACCCTTGGCGCGTCAACATCAAAATTGGCTCTGTCAAAAAAAACAAAGGGAATACCTTTTTGTACCAATTCGTGATAATGCGCATTATTATTTGAAGTGCCTGAAGATGAAATTAGGATTCCATCTACCCGGCCATTTAGCAAATGCCTGATAATCTGTTCCTCTTTTTCCGGTATTTCATGAGTTATATATATAAGGACATGATATTTTAATTCCTCAGCAATAGATTCAATACCGTTGATGACCAGGGAAAAAAAGTTATGTGCAATTTCGGGGATCACCACCGCAATTGTTTTACTGGAATTTCTCCTTAAGCTACTGGCAAATGGATTGGGTTGATAATTGAGTTGTTTTGCCAGCGCTAATACTTTCTCCTTCGTTTCAGCTTTTATCTCATAGCTGTCGTGAAGTGCTTTTGAAACGGTAGAAACGGACAGATTAAGTTCCTTTGCCAACTTTTTAATATTCATATTTTCCATCTCCTTTTCATTTTTTAAAACGTTAAATTAATCAATTTATTCAATTTTTGGAGAAGTGTACGAAAACGATTTCGTAATTAAAAATGGAGGTTTCTAATATCGCCTAATTAATCTAAATGAAAAGTTGGGGAAATAAACTGAAGTAGCCGTAAACATTTATTGAATAAAAATCTGACAGTATTGGTTTCGCTTTCAGGACAATAAACCTTATCTTGGTTTTGATTGATTATTTTGATGAAAAATTGTAAAATATATGCGCAAGTTTAAATGGTTCGTTTTTTTTATCAGTTGCTCTTTTGTAAGTGATTCTTTTGCCCAGCGGTATAAAGATGTCATCTACGAACGTATTGATACCCTTTCTGATGTTCCATTCCATCGTTCTGTGGGACTTTCAGGTCAAATGCAGCAGCATTTGCTCGATGTTTATCTGCCGCCGCAACAGGATACCTCCTTGAAAAGACCTCTTATGATTTTTATTCATGGGGGTGGATTCAGGAATAATACAAAAGTAGGGGCGTTCAACGGATTGGTTTGTACAGGCTTAGCTCAAAGGGGTTATGTCGCTGCCTCTATTGATTATCGACTCGGTATCGACTCTTCTAATAGTGATGAGGCATATTTTGAAGCTTTTGTCAGAGCGGTTCAAGATGCAAAAGCGGCGGTGAGATATTTAAAAGAAAATGCGTTAGCCTTTAGCATTGATACCGCTCAGGTTTTTATCATGGGAAGTTCGGCGGGAGCTATGACGGCATTGGGTGTAGCTTATTTAGACCAATATGAAGTGCCCGTTTCCGTTTCTTCTAAATGGGGCTTATTGGATCCCGTAAAATCAACTATTTCCACTAAGGTTCATGGCGTTGTAAATTGCTGGGGTGCATTGACCAATCTTTCCTTTATGAAGGAAGGGGATGTTCCCGTTTTTTCAGTTCATGGAGAAACGGATAAGACCGTACCCTTTGATTCATCCTATTCGTGGCATGGTTTCAAATACGGAAGCCTTCCCATTTTTGAAAAGGCACTTAAACTGGGATTGCCAACAGGGTATTTGCCGTTTCCTAATACAGGACATACCCTGGACAGTAAAAAGGAAAAGCAAGGCGCTGCCCTGAATGAAATAGTTCACTGGTTATTTACTCAGTTGAAAAATAATAAATCGACGGGTAATGCAGGAATAAAAAGATTTGAAAAGGAAATCCTTGTTTTTGATAGTCTGAACAATGCTGTAAACTATCCGGAAAATTCGGTGCTCGTAACAGGGAGCAGTTTTGTAAGGCTTTGGAAAAATGTGCCTGCCGATTTAGCTCCATTGTCGGTTATTCATAGAGGGTATGGTGGGAGTAATATCCCAGAAATGGCTTATTATATAGAACGCATTGCCTTTCCGCATAACCTGAAAGCAGCAGTCTTATATACAGGAAGTAATGATTTGACTGTTTCAAATAATGATAAATCACCTGTTCAGATCCTTGAAACTTATAAGCAAATTATCCATACCCTACGTAAAAAATTTCCAGCAATCCCCATTATTTGGATTGAAATTTCGCCTTCTCCAAGAAGATGGAAAGTTTGGGATAAAATTGAGGAAACAAATACGCTCATTCGGGAATATTCAGCCTCCCAGCCATTTTTGCACACTGTATCAGTGAAAAATGCTTTCCTTGATGAATCAAATCAGCCTATTGGTAAATATTTTGGTAAAGATAACCTACATTATAATGAGGAAGGATATGTGATTTGGGGAAATACGCTGGCTCCTCAAATTCATAAAATATTGGATGTCAAATAGTTTAATTAAAATAAAAAGCCCGGTTAATCTGCATTAGCCGGGCTTTTTATATGTTAATATGTCCTGTTTATTTGATGGAAATATTCGTAGGACTTAAGGTTCTTCTTAAAGAAACCAGATTGTTCGCCGTAACAGCTTCCACTTGCAAACTAAAGGATTTTCCCTTTTCGTTTGGAACAGTGTAAGGAATGGTGATAACATGTACTCTTTCTGCTGCCGAGAAATTAGCAACAAATGGAACACTCCTTACGAAATTATAAGTGCCGGATGTACCAATTCTTTGGTAAAACTTAAACTCTTTAATGTCCGTATTTAAGGCATGTGCCTTGATGGTAAGATTTACAGTGCTATTTGCATCGGCAGTGGAAACCGGAGAGGTCAGCGCAGATACCTGAGCGACATCTCCCACAATTTCGAATAAATCACTCGTAGGATTATATTCCTTATGACAGGCAGATAGAAGTATAACCAGAAGTAATAGAATATTATTAAGAATTCTCATCGTTCAATACTGTTTAATAATTAATTAAAAATCCACATCTTAACGTCAAGGTCGCGAAAGTTTTGTGTTGCATTCGCTGAATTCCTGGAAGTTTCTGAGGTGGGATAAGCTGCTCTCTGGATCCACTTGCCTTTTAAATCCGGATTGTGGTTTGCTGGCAATGATAAACCTGGAAGTATGGTATTGCTATAATCATAGCGACGTAAATCGGTCCATGCCTCAGGATTAAGAAAAAGGGCCTTGTATTTTTCGGAAATGATTTGAGAAATGGTTAGGTTCTCCGCTCCAACGGCAATTTTAGGGTTAGATGTAAATGCTGTAATATTTGCAGCCGATACCCCAATTTTAGTCATATTGGCTCTAATGCCGTCTAAATAAGCATTGTAAGCGTCGGGATTGCCTTTTCCACCGTTCTGTAAAAGTCTTACCTCCGCTTCAATAAACTTAGCTTCTGCATTGGTTATCATTTGAAGGGGAGCTAATAGACTGAAATTCCAACCAAAAAAATTGGTTCTGTCATTGTAAACGGTGGTCGCTCCAGCACCTGTTCCAGGATTTGTTCCTTTAAATAAAGGATCAGCCGCTACATTTTTAAAGGCAAGAAGAGAAACTCTAGGGTCAACTACTTCCTGTACTGTGCCATTCATAAGATTCATGAATTGCCCGCCAAATGTAGTTGACAAGTTTCCTGTATTATTGGCTAAGGCGATAGAATGCCATGGACTGAAATTCCTGTCAGTATAAACTAGTTGGAAATCTTCCGTATTTAATTTTATTCCTTTGCTTAAAGCATCTAAAATAGCAGGATAAGCAGCCGCAGCACCTGTTTTCTTTGCCGTATGAAGCAGGTATCTTGCTTTTAGCGTTTGAGCAGTTTTCAACCAAAGGCTAATATTTCCTCTGTAAACAATATCGTCGGTGCCTGGTTTGAATAAAGATTCAGTAGCACTTAATTCAGTAATTGCTTCATTAAGAAGACGTTGAATGTCTTTGTAAACCTCTTCCTGCGTGTCGTATTTTGGTGCAAAATCTGTCAATTGGTTATCGGAACTTTTATATGGAATATTTTCCCAAATAGTCGTTGCTAACCCCAGATTATAAGCAATAACTACTTTAGCCAATCCACTATAATGTGGAGAGTTGTTGCTATTTGCCTTCTTAATCATTGTATTTGCATTGGGTATAATATTTAAGTATAAATTAACCCAAACACCGTCAAAAGTACTTCTTAGGTGCGAATCAGTGCCCGAAGCAACCAAACTGCCTATTTGCTGAATATAAGAGCTGCTTATAGAGGCAGCACTTTGCGTTGAATTGGCTGAGAAAAACAAAATGGTAGGCGTCAAAGTATTCAAACTTGCGTCATTTGTTTTATTGGGATCAATGTTTGTGTCACCACCGATGTAGCTTTCACAGTTAGTTACCGTCAATATGAGCGCTAACCAGATTATTTTTTGCAAAAATTTATTTTTCATTATCATCAATTTCTGTTTTCAAAATGGGTTTATTAAAATCCAATGTTAAGATTGAAATTTATATTTCGCGTATTAGGCGTATTTCTGCCTGTAAACCCTACGAGGTTAGAACCAGAACCAAAAGCAAGCGCCTCAGGGTCATATCCTCTGAAAGGAGTTGATAAAAAGACATTACTAGCTGAAATACCCACTCTGGCGGAGGAAATGGCTTTTCCAAACAAAGATTTTGGTAAATTGTAAGAAAGATTAATATTTCTAATTCTAAACCATGAAGCGTCTTGCAGATTGAAGGAATGATGTCCGTTAATACCAAAAGCACGGTAAGTATTTTCATCGGCCACTACGGGGAGTGCGTTAGGTTTACCATCTGCAGTAACACCATTCCAGATTACCATCTTATTTCTGTCTTCAGTAAATAAGGAAGTACCATTTCTAATCGCATTCATTTCCATAAGATCTACCATATTTCCACCTTGTCTTACTTCAAGTAATACATTTAAAGTCAGTCCTTTGTAAGAAAAAGTATTATTTAAACCTCCAAACCAATCTGGTAGGGCATTGCCAAGTTTGATATATTTACTTTGGTCTAAAGTAGGTAAACCATTGGTACCTATCAATACTTCTCCCTTTTCATTTCTTCGCCAATCGTAAGCATACATATCGCCCATGGAACCTCCTTCTACGATTCTTAAAGCAGATCTTCCCTGGTCATAAAAGGTGATTTCCTTCAGATTTTCAGGCATAGATACAACAGTGTTGCGTATTCTTGTCCAGTTAATGTCAATATCCCAGCGGAATTTTCCTTTTAACGGGCTAAAACCTAGAAGAACCTCAACGCCTTTATTTACAATTAAACCTGCATTGGTAGTATATCTGGAAAAGCCAGTAACGTTGCTGATGGGCACATCGATAATTTGATTTTTACTGTTTCTTACAAAATAATTTGCTTCTAAAGAGATCAAATTATTTAGGAAATTGGCCTCAATACCTACTTCAGACTCTGTAGTAAGTTCTGGCAATAAATTGAAATTACCTATATCAAGGTCCCTTCTAAAGCCACCCGTTGTGCCAAAAGGAAAGCCAGGTACTGGCGCAAAATAAGTGCCAATCTGATAGGGAGAGGCATCTTTACCTACCTGAGCAACAGATCCCCTAAGTTTCATGAAACTGAAGAAAGCATTGTCTTTTAATAAGGTATTACTTACTATGTAAGAGAGACTCGCCGATGGGTAGAAGAAAGATCTGTTATCGGCAGGTAAGGTAGATGACCAGTCATTTCTCCCTGTGAAGTTTAGATATAAATAATCTTTATAGTCAATTCTCGCGTCAGCAAATACCCCAACAATTCTTCTTAAGGAATTAGATTTACGGATAAAAGCGTTAGATGTATTTAAAATGTTGTAAAAACCTGGGGCTATGAAGCCTTCACCACGAGCACCTAAGTTTTCACCCTGAATATCAGTGATAGTATTACCAACAGTAACATTAATGCCTAAATCTTCATTGAGTTTGTGATTTGCTGTTACTATAAAGTTAGAGTTAAGTTCCATTGAATTAATGGTTTCCTCAGTAATAAATCCACGAACCTGCGTGCCCAAATCTAAATCCGGCGGTACAATCCTTGAACGTCTGTCATTATAATAATCCGCTGTAATTTGATAGCGCGCTGATAACCATGAATTAAATTTATAATTCAGATTCATATCTCCGTAAACTCTGTTGACATCGGTATTTAGAGGACTGCTTTCAGCCATATATCTCGGATTATCAATGGTTCCCGCCGTGATATTCTTTTGTGTGCCATCTGCTTTAAGGTAATCATTTACATCAAAAGAAGGCGACCAGTAGGAGAGAGAACTATAGATTGATTTATCACCAGACGCTGGATTAACGCCCTTTGAGTTAGCATAATTTATCTGTCCACCAACACTTAATTTATCAGACATTTGATGAGTAGCCGATAATTTAGCAGTAACCCTCTGGAAACTAGTATTATAAGTTATACCCTCATTGTTAAAGAAAGAGGCGGAGGTTAAGAAACTGGTTTTATCAGAACCACCTGAAAAACTAAGGGAATGATTTGCGGTAGTTCCCTGTCTGAAAAAATCTCTGAAATGCTGATAAAAAGGGTCGCCAGGTAGCGAAGGAGGCCCATATTGCTGGAAAACAGGAATAGACCCTGTTCTGGCTAATCCATTGATTCCGTGGGAATAAACCTCTTGAAGTAAAGGTACTTTATCCACTTCCTGGACACCATAACTAGTGGAATAATTGATAGCCGTTTTTCCCGCTTTTCCTTTTTTTGTCGTAATGATTACAGCACCATTAGACGCTCTTTGACCGTATAACGCAGTAGCCGCCGCACCTTTTAATATGTTGATACTTTCAATGTCGTCATTGTTTATATCAGCCGCACGGTTGGTGTTCATGAATTGCTCATTGTTATTAACCGCGTTTGTTCCAACAGATGGAAGTACATTTCCTGCATTGGTAGCATTGCTAATAATGATGCCGTCAACTACAAATAAAGGCTGATTATCATTACTTCCACTTATTGAGTTGATACCTCTAATGTTAATATTTGCACCAGCACCTGGAGAACCACCGGCACTATTAATAGTAACACCCGCTACTTTTCCTTGCAGTGCATTCACCACGTTAGGTTGGCTCGACTGCATAAGTACCTCAGCCGTTACTTTTTGTGATCCATAGCCGAGAACCTTTTTCTCTTTCGCTATACCGAAAGAGGTAACGACCACCTCATCAAGGGTCCTTCCTGCATCCAGGCTGACATTGATGATTAATTGACCGTTGATTGCGGCCTCTAATTTTTCGAATCCCACATAACTAAACTCCAAAGTACCATTCGCAGGTGCATTGGCTAAGGTATAATTACCCTCTAAATCTGTGGTGGTTCCAATGGAAGTTCCCTTGATGATAACGTTAACGCCTATTAAGGGCTCGTCATCCATACTTGATACTACCTTCCCTGAAACATTGATGTTTTGCCCTGATAGTTGTGTCACTAAGGCAAAAGCTAAAATGAATGGTAAAATAAACTTCATACTGAATAAATGTTTGATTAGTTAAAATCGTTGAAATGTAATAAGTTGACTGCCTCGGTAAAACAAATCACTTACGTAATTAAAAGTAATACTTTCGATTTAATTATTACCAAAGTCAATAAAGATTCATACTATTTTTTAGCTTTTCCATGGTTTTTATGGCAAAATCTACTTCTTTGTGATGAGCCCGAAAAACTAAAATAGCCATTCTAATCCATATAACGCCTTCAATAGTGGTTGAAGATACAAAAATTTGACCATCTTCATGGATCATTGTTAATAGTTTGGTGTTGGCTTCATTGGCATCGCCTTCCTTTGGAACATACCTGAAAAGCGAGATACTTAATGCGGGAAATGGGCCTACTTCAAATCCAGCTTTCTGAATTTCACCATAAAAATAATGGCTTAAATCAATTTTTTCCGCTAAAACTTGTCGAAAAGGAGAAATTCCCAGCATGGACAGGGAAAACCAAAGTCGCATTCCCCGGAAATGCCTGGTTAATTCCGGGGAGTAATCCGCAGGTGATCG
>CAMDWC010000058.1 GCA_945878825.1 Haliscomenobacter hydrossis DSM 1100 | reverse complement strand
GGTCTTTTACCCGATGCCGATAAATCGTCAGGAACTGGTTATTATACAAGGAATGACTTTATTGAGATATTGAAATATGCCAGAGAACGTCATATTAAGGTGATTCCAGAAGTGGATATACCTGGTCACGCCCGTTCAGCCATTAAAAGTATGGAAGCTCGGCAGGCAAGACTTCAGTTAGATGGAAATAAGTCAGCTTCAGAACAATACAGATTATTTACCCCAAATGATAAGTCTGCCTATCGTTCTGTGCAAAATTATCCGGACAATGTGCTCGATGTTTGTAAGGAATCTACCTATACTTTTATAGGTAAAATATTTGATGAGATCATTAAAATGTATCAGGATGCCGGTGTACCACTTAAAACCATGCATGTTGGCGGTGACGAGGTGCCTGCAGGTGTTTGGAAAGGATCTCCTTCTTGCCTCGATTTACTGACTCAATTACCAAAAGGGAATCCAAAAGACGTGCTTACCCAGTATTTTCTGACCCGACTCGATAAAATGCTGGATGAAAGGGGTATTCAATTAGCTGGTTGGGAAGAGGTTGCTTTAATAAGGATTCCCAAAAATCCAAAAGGATTTCGTTATGAACCTAATCCCAAATTTACAAAAGATGGTTTCCTGGCCTACGTCTGGAATAGCTTAGGGGAATCGGTAAATCTTTCTTATCGTTTGGCCAATGCAGGGTACGATGTAGTATTATCCAATGTAACCAATTTATATTTTGACCTTGCCTACGATGGGCATCCTGCCGAACCTGGTTTAATATGGGGAGGATATGTGGATACCAAAACAGCCTGGCGATTTTCTCCAAATAATCAGTTTGCCGCCGTTTTAAAAGATAATCAGGGCAATGATATGCCCATTACCCAATGGGAAAATACTATGGAATGGTTGAAACCAGAAGGCAAAAAACACATCAAGGGTATTCAGGGACAGTTATGGACAGAAACGGTAAAAACCAGTGACATGGTTTTCTATTATACCCTACCCAAATTATTAGGACTGGCAGAAAGAGCCTGGACGACGGAAGCAGCATGGGAAGCAAAACGATTTTCACCGGAAAGGGAGCAACAATTAAATGCAGACTGGGAAATATTTGCCAATAAACTAGGTCAAAAGGAACTGGCCAAACTGGATTATATTTTTGGTGGCTATACTTATAGAGTGCCACCTCCAGGTGCCAAAATACTCGATGATAAACTTACCATTAATACCCCTTTTCCTGGTTTGCAGGTGAGATTCACGTTGGACGGAAAGGAACCTATTTCAAATAGTCAGGTTTATACGTCGCCCATATCATTGAAAAAAGGTTCGCAAGTGAAATTTGCCACTTTTACTTCTACTGGAAGAAAGAGCAGAACGGTGACCCTACCTGCTAAAGAAGGAGAATTGACCGACTAGAATAGACCGACACACTTATTGATCTTAAAGAAAAACGAATAAACGAAAGATGGATTTCAGTAAAAGACTTAACGCGTTAGATATTTTTAGGGGTCTCACTATTGCCTGCATGATACTGGTTAATAATCCGGGGGACTGGACCAATTCCTACCCCATCCTTTTACATGCTGACTGGCATGGCTGTACCCCAACCGATTGGGTTTTTCCCTTCTTTTTATTCATCCTGGGCGTTGCCATACCCTTTGCGCTAGGCGCAAGGAAAGAGGCAGGTGTGAATGATTCAGGGCTAACGAAGAAAATCATTTCCAGATCTGCCATTATTTTCGCTTTAGGTCTTTTTATGGCCCTGTTTCCAAATTTCCGATTCGTTGAAAGCGGCCCTGAGAGTGTGCTGTATATCCATTATGTCTTACTATTTTTCTTTATGACTGCTATTTTTATTCAGGCATCGGACGAGGCACTGCTAAAGAAGACGAATAAGATTTGGAAATACGTTACTTATTTCACTGCATTTTGCATGTTTATCATCGGAATAATGTACTACGATTGGAGTAATCTAAGGATTCCTGGGGTTTTGCAGCGAATTGCTTTAGTTTACCTGACCGCATCCCTGATTTATCTGTCTTTCTCTATCAGAACTCAAATCATTATTGGTATATCTCTACTTTTAGGATACTGGGCGCTCCTAACGCTGGTGCCAGTTCCCGGTGGTACACCGCCCAATCTTGATCCCGAAACCAATTTAGGGGCCTGGTTGGACCGATTCCTTTTGACTGAAAACCACCTGTGGGGACAAGCAAAAACCTGGGATCCAGAAGGAATTCTCAGCACTTTACCCGCCATTGTAACTGGGTTGATTGGCGTTTGGACGGGAATATGGGTAAAAGCACAACAATCCTGGCAAGAAAAACTGGGTAAATTAACGCTTTGTGGATTGCTACTGGTAGGATTAGGATTGCTTTGGGATGTTGCCTTTCCCATTAACAAGAAAATATGGACAAGCTCTTATGTCTTATATGTGGGAGGACTAGCTCAACTCTTTTTAGCGGCCATCTATTATATTGTGGACGTAAAATACTGGACATCGTGGGGTCGCCCATTCCGTATTTTCGGAACTAACGCCCTGTTTGCGTATGTGTTATCTGGCTTATTTGCTAAACTAATCAGCGCAATAAAATGGGCAGGACCTGAACCTGAAAAAATGATTTCCCTCAGAAGCTGGATATATGACAGCCAGTTTATCCCTTATTTTTCAGCACAAAACGCATCCTTAGGATTTGCCCTCTTTAATGTTGGCGTTATATTTTTCTTTACCTGGCTCTTATATCGCAGGCAAATATTTTTGAAAGTCTAAGGAATAATTTTACCCGCAGCTCTCATCATTCTTAACCTTGCTTGACAGGCATCTGCCTGAAAGGATAATTTCAACTGATTCGCTTCTTTGAGTGAAAGTTGGCTTTCTCTTAAGGTAGTCACTAAACCGGCGCCTTCTTTAAATTTTAATTCATCATTCTGAAGAATTTGATTAGAAAGAGCGATGTTTTCATCTTGTATGGCTATATTTTTTAAGGCCAATACGTAATCATTTTGCGCGGTCAACCATTCATAAGAAAAGTCGGCTTGTAATTTTTCCAAATGCACCGATTGCCATTTGTATTCCAATGCATATTTCTCCTGATTTTTCTTTTTCAGTCCACCATCCATCAAATTCCATTGCATGCGGACACCGCCAAAAACGAAAGGAAACCAACGATTCCAGACGGCAAAATCATTACTTAAATGTTGGGCATTTACATTGGTATAAAAATCGACCGCAGGTTTATTTATTTGCTCTTGTTTCAATTGATTCAAGGAAGCTATTTTCATAGCCATACCTGTTTGAAGCAGTTCAGGTCTTTTCAGGATATCATCCAATGGCAAAGCATCCGTGGTATTTGAAGAAACTTGATTTTTCAAATCTCCCATGGGTTCAACTTCACTTCCCACGGGAAGGCCTGTAAAGTAGGCTATTTCTTTACAACGCTGATGGTACTGTCTTTCTGAAATCTCCAGGTTACTTTTTGCGACGGCCAGATCTCTTTTAAATTTCAATAAATCATTTGGCAAAATGGTACCATTCGCAGACTGGACCTGGGCAATTTCCATCCAATACTCCGCTTTTTTCAATTGTTCTTTACTAATCTGAACAGCTTCTTTTTGCAACGATGCTTCAAAAAAACTTTTAGTCACCTGAAATTGAATCTCAATTTTTTCCTTTTCCCCGTTGGATGCTGTCAATTCTTTGTTTTGCATAGCGAGATCAACATCTGTCTTAAAGGAAGGATCTACCAACTTATAGCTACCTTCAAAACCGACCAATGCATTAAAGCGGGTACCAAACTGAATTTCTCTATCTTCACCTGGTGTAGCACCTGTTTGAAAAGCTGCTCCAGGAATAATACTTGTTTGAAGCACCGGATTATATCTGACATCACCACTTGCTTTTATCTGGAAAGACCTTCTGGCATTTAAAATATTTATATCTGCCTGAGCCTGATCAACTTTCAGTTGTTGGATAGAGAGTTCATTTCTATTTTTTATAGCCATGTCAAGTGCCTCTGTTAACGATAGGGACTTAACATCTTGCGCTTGAACGGAAGAGGAAAAAAGAAGAAAGAAAAGAAGGTATATAGAATGGTTCATAGAAAATAAAATTAAAGGATTAGCCACGAAACACGGCAGAAGGTTCCAATCCTGTTATTCTTTTAACAGCGAACAGACTTCCCGAAAGGGCAATAAAAAGAGTAATCAATAAGAATGTGAGTTCCAGCCAAATTGGAAATTCAAAAATAGTACCAGCATTAGCAATGCCATTTTTGAAGCCGTTGACGAGGAAAAATCCAATAGCAAATCCAACTACACCAAAAATCATAGCCTGGGTAATAATCAAACGGGCAATGTACCCGTTCGTGGCACCAATAGCCTTAAGCGTTCCATAGTCACGAAGCCGATCTACTGCTGCAGAATAGAGTGTCAGACCAATAATAACAAAGCCGACGATTAAAGCAAAAATGATGAGTGTACCGAAAGAAATAGCGATACCACTGGAAGAAAGCACGGTTATAACGGTTTCTTTTCTAAAATCGGCACTACCCCATGCTTTAACCCCATTCAAATTATTATTAATAAAATGAATAACCTGGGCTTCAGAAATATTGGGATTTTTCTTTACCAGATAAGCACTGACTTTATAATTTGGCAAATTTCCAATAGCTCTGGCCCTTTCGATGGTCGTAAATCCGACGACGCCACCAAAAGTACGGTAACCCTTTGTATTTCCCGCTAAAAAGACCTTTTTACCATTTAGTTCAAAATAATCCCCCTTTTTGACTCCGCCTAAGGCTTCGCTATCAAAAAAGTCGGTAATAATAGCCCCATCCTGAATAAGCAGGGTAGGATTATCGGATGGAATAGATTTTGGGAAACCTGCAAATTCAGGATATTGGACGCCGAAAAGATTCATACCAGAAGATTTTCCATTAGAAAACTTCGCTGAACCGGCTGCCAGAACAATGGGATAGGCTTTATAGACGCCCTCAATACTTTCCAGTTCTTTCCCTACTCTAATATCTAAAGGGGTTAAGGCTCCTGAATTGGTTGTTTTACTGTCCACCACCCAGATATATTCCGGAGCAAGCCGGACATAGGCAGCCATAGCATTGGTAAGAAAAATAAAAATACCAGCTTGCTGACCAATCAAAAAAACCGATAGGATGGTACCGGCCAGGGCACCAATCGATTTTGGTTTATCATACCATATAAATTGTAAGGCTGTTTTTAACATAGCGTGCTATTTTGTTGAATTATTTAAGTTGTATGACGCATTCCACTCTGGCACCAATAAGCACATTGGCCTTATCTCCCAGTTCAACCCTAACCTCCCGGACTCTTCGATCTTCCAGGTCGTCGGGTTTTCCACTAAAAAGCGACTTCTTCTTTAAATAATTACCAACAAAAACGATTTTTCCTTTGGCTATAATCTCTGTATCACCCTGATTACGAATCCATGCATCCTGCCCAACGCTAACTTTATCGGCAAATAATTCATCTACCTCTGATAGCGCCATCAAAACACCGTCTGGGGCAAAATCACCCAGCGGAGTGGAATTTGTGAGATAAGTTCCCGTGCGAACGCTCACCGAAAGAAAGGTACCTGACAAAGGGGCTTTTACATTTCTTCGCAGTTGAAGCGTACTAAAATAAGCAACATCGGCCGCTAACTCATTTATTTTTATTTCCTGTTGTTCTAGTGTCGCGATAGCCTCTTGAACTAATTTTTCATTTTGTTCCACCTGAAATTGGGTATTCTCATAAGCCTGTAAGGTTATGGCATTCCCGTCCAATAATTTTTTATCCCTTTTCAGGTCATTATAGGCCTTTTTCAATTGAATTTCTTTGGTTTGCAAAGACTTTTTAGCAAAGGAAATAGCTGCTTTTTGGGTGCCCAGTTTACTTTTAGCCTGAGCTAATTGAGCATTTTCAATTTGACTGTCCAGCACAAGAATAGATTCCCCTTTTTCAACATGCTGACCATCAACTACTAAAACATCAGCTACTACACCATTTACTTCGGCATTGAGGGTGCGTAACCTTTCTAAAGGTTCGATGGTTGCTATACCAACGATCTGATTAATCTCCATCTCATCTCTGAGCACCTCTTCCTTTTCATTTTTAGGTACAGGATCATTTCCGCAAGAAAAATTTAACAAGAGCAACAGAGAACCAAGCGTAAGAAAATTATATTTCATAAAAATTTATTTGCGATGTAAAAAAATTAATCGATAGGAATTTCAGAAACGATACCATTTTTGACCTCAACAATTCGGTCGGCATATTTTTTCAATCTGGGATCATGCGTAACAACGGCTACTGCTTTTCCCTGAGCGGCAAGTGCACGCAATTCATTCATGACTACCTCCAGAGAATCCTTGTCAAGAGAAGCCGTAGGTTCATCACAGAGAATCATTTTAGGATTAGTTACTAATGCTCTGGCGATGGCAATTCTTTGTTGTTGACCACCTGATAATTGTCTGGGCAAATTCTTCCTTCTATCGGTCATATCCACTAATTCCAATGCCATTTCCACTCTTTTTTTCGCCTCAACCTGCTTGATTCCCTGTAATTTAAGAGGCATCAACACATTATCTTCCGCAGAGAGAGGTGCTAATAGATTAAAATTTTGAAACACAAAGCCAATTTTATGTAATCTTAATTTTGCCAATTCCTTTTCATTCATATTATTTACCTCATTTCCGTCCACCACTAATTTCCCCACAGAAGGATATAAAACGCAGCCCAATAAAGAAAGCAAGGTAGTTTTTCCTGAACCTGATGGTCCAATGATCAAGAGTAATTCCCCTTCATTTAAAACCATATCTGTGGGTTCTAATGCGGTGATTCGTTGATCGCCTACCTGATAATATTTACCAACCTGCGAAAGTTTCGCAATCATACACATAAAGTTTGTTCATTTTAAAACTCAAATTGCTTTATAAATGTTTACCTATATGTTAAATTACAAACAAAAATGCATGAAAAATCAATTAAAATGGGTCGGATTTGGGCTATTAGCCGTTTTGGTAATCCTACAGTTTTTCCAAACAGATAAAACGAATAAGGAAACGGACCCTAATATGGAATTGTTGAGCCTGGTTCCTGCCAGTGCTGAGGTAGCCGATTTACTGGAAAGAGCTTGCCAGGATTGTCATTCCAATAAAACCAAATATCCATGGTACAGTTATATCGCGCCTATTTCATTCTTGGTGCAACACCATATTGACGATGGGAAGAAGCATTTTAATATGTCAGCATTTGGAACCTATCCTGCAAAAAAAGCGGCACATAAATTAGAAGAAGGCTTTGAGGTTATTGAAAGTGGGGAAATGCCCATGGATTCTTATACCTGGATGCACCCGGAGGCAAAACTAACTGATACCGAAAAAAAGGTGCTTATAAATTGGTTCAAAGCAAGCTACGCGGCGGCAGAAGCTAAAATTGAGTAAGACCAAGTCGTCGATGGAAATTAAACGCGCGGCAGCCACTAGTTTTGAATCAGGATTTACAAGATTTCTAGGATTAACCATAACGTCATTGGATGGCCTGGAAAGATTATTATTAAATGGTGCATCCATTTCCTGGCTTTCCGCCGATGCGTTAAGCATCGGCGAAAAGAAGGGTAAAAAGTAATCCTTTACAAATAACCTTAACCTCCAAACCGAAGACATCCAACACAATCCGTGAAATCCTATAATCCTTAAAATCCGTGATTCAAAACCAGGTGAAAGGGGGTAAATTCAAATATATACCTGTCGGGGAGAAGACGCGAAGCATCGCGTCTCTACGATAATTTTGTGTAATAATCTAATATCCATCGGGCATCCAGTCGTCGATGGAAATTAAACGCGCGGCAGCCACTAGTTTTGAATCAGGATTTACAAGATTTTCAGGATTAACCATAACGTCGTTGGATGGCATTTGAAGATTATTATTAAATGGTGCATCCATTTCCTGGCTTTCCGCCGATGCGTTACGCATCGGCGAAAGGAAGGGCAAAAAGTAATCCTCTACAAATAACCTTAACCTCCAAACCGAAGACATCCACCACAATCCGTGAAATCCTATAATCCTTAAAATCCGTGATTCAAAACCAGGTGAAAGGGGGTAAATTTCAAATATAAAACCTGTCATACAAAAAAGAGGCAATCTTTTCAGACAGCCTCCCTTTTTAAAAATATTCCTTAAAGAATTATTTGTTCACTTCGAGAACAAAATATAATCCCTCTGCTGGTTCAATTGCGTTGGAATTGGCATTTAATTCGTTTTGCGGATAAATAATCCGCTCCGGGTGCTTCGTTACCGTTGATTTATTGAAGGGAATTTTAACTGAAATATCCGCTTCTGATTTACGCAATCTTCTTAAGTCGTTGAAGGTCATCCATGTGTTAAAGAAAGCAATATATCTTTCTTCAATAACTTCGCGAAGTAAAGCTCTGGCAGGATCAATTTTGTCCGCATTTTCCAATCCACCTGCTACAAAATCAGCAGCTACTAAAGGATCATATTTTAATTCATCTGTCGCATTTAATTTTCTAAATAATTTGCCCCCATTCAATTGAACCCTGTAAGCATTCAGAAAAGTTAATCCTGCACTTAATCCCTGTGTTCTGGTAGCACATTCAGCCAAAGTCAGTTGATTTTCAGCATAAGTAATCATAGGCATTGGTTCTGTAATGGCAGCAAAACCCAGATTATTTATAGCATTTCTATCATCGAGCAATAAGAAACTTCTTCTGGCCGCTTCTCTTGTTTTAGCATTATTACGAGAAGTAGCTACTGCAGGATTCAAGAATGTAGTTATTAAATAACTGGTTCTATTTCCTAAATCGCCCGTTCTACTGCCTGAAAACAAGGTAAAAAGTAAGTTTTTATCTTGTAGATTATTTGATGCTAAAGGCCTGAATGAAAAGTTATTTTCTGGCTTTGAAATTCCCTTTTGTGCAGCAACCAAAGCTTTATCATACTCTTTCGTCAACGTAAAATACCGAGCTTTTAAGGTATGGGCAGCTTCCAGCCATTTCGCATTGTCACCCGTGTAGTGAATATCTTCCGCAATGACTCTTTTTGTTGCGCCAGTCAAATCAGTGATTGCTTCGTCAAGTAAGGTTTGAAGAGCTGCAAATACAGCTTTTTGACTATCAAATTTCGGGTCTGAAATTTCAGGATTAACTGCTTCAGAATAAGGTATATTTCCATAAGCAGCCGCTAAAGTACCTATTGAATGTGCTTCCATTACTTTGGAAATACCCGCGAGTAACTTATCAGAAGGAACTGTTTTACGAATATAACGCATTTGATTAACAACCCCTTGATAGGTGTAAGACCAGAAACCATTTGATTCTCCTGAGGTTAAAGCGTACTCATATAATGACTTGTAAAGATTTTGGTAACCAACATAATGGCCTGACCAGGAAGATACAATACGTTGTTCATGACCGAGTTGAACCTGAATATTGGCTAATTGCGCGCCAGTTAAAAAACCAACGGCTGAAACAGCTTCGATAGGAACTGAATTAGGATTATCATTAATCCCCTGAACAAGATCTTGACAAGCAGTACTATATAAAACAGTAGCCGCAAGTATGAGATATTTTATTTGTTTCATATTCTTAATATTTTTACTGATTAATAGGTAATTTGTAGGGTAAATAAAACGGAACGCGTCCCTGGATTGGTAAAATATTCAATACCAAAACCATTAGACACACCAAACTGATTGGTATCAGGATCAATGCCCACGATACCCGTTTTCAACCAAAGATTTCTACCTGTTAATGAAAAGACTACTGAACTCAATTTTGTTTTCTGACGGAAGGCAGGAGTATTCAGGGTGTAAGAAAGACTCACCTCTCTCAATCTTGTCCAGGTAAAATCGGAAATAGCCAATTCATTGATAACACCATCACCTAAACCGCCACCAAGACCTGTGTACCAGGCCTGATCCAATAAAACGGGACCTGCGCCGTAGTCAAAAATATTACCTCTCACCGTGGTACCCGAAGGGAAAACTTTTCCCGCAACGTTCTTTAATTCTTGTGTAAGCGTAACTTCATTACCCACATCTGCATGGGTTCCAAAATTACGCAAAATGAAACGCGTTCTTTCGGCAAAATCTCCCCCTTGAGAATGTTCAAATAAGAGATTGATAGATAAACTTTTCCAGTTAGCTCTTACACCCATTGCACCACGCCAGTCTGGATTAGGATTTCCGATAACCCCTTGCGTAGAAGCCTGTTGAGGAAAACCATTTTTATCCAATATAAAAGCACCATTTTCATCCCTAACGGCTCTCGTTCCCCAAAGGACACCCAAAGGCTGACCTTGAACGGCACGAGAACTAATAGATTGACCCGTTAAATCAATAGATTGTACCCCTAAGATATCAATCACCTTGTTTCTGTTATTATTCCAGTTTCCAAAAATGTTCAGCCCAAAATCCTTCTTTTTAATCAGATCATAATCCACATCAAATTCAATACCTCTATTTTCCATCTCACCTCCATTGGTATAGATAGAGGTAAAACCTGTTGAAGCAGCCGTGGAAACGTTAAATAAAAGATCTACGATTTTATTCTGATAGTAAGTGGTAGTTAGACCCAGTTTATTATTAAAAAACCGTAAATCGAAACCAACTTCTGTCTCCGTTTTAATTTCAGGTCTCAAATTTGGATTCCCCTGATTATTATTAATCCTGAAGCCACCACCAAATTGAGAGGAATTTAAACCATCACTATAAGAGGAATAGACGACGCCCCCTTCTGCCAGGGTTTGAGCCCTGTGAGGTTGAGGCTGAACGCCCACTTTACCCCATGAAGCGCGCAATTTTCCAAAACTCAACACTTTGTTTCCCTTGAAAGCTTCCAATTGGGTAAATTGCCATGCACCATCAAAAGAGGGGTAAAAGAAGCTACCCGCCACAGAGGAAGCTGCCTCCATGGTAGCTGTTGCATTTAAGAAGAACTGATTTTTTATATTGAAATTCAATACACTATACCCTCTGTTTGACCTAACATAACGCTTGATTCGCTCTACGGAGGAGGCGTCATTGCTCGTGTTCAAACTAGTTACAGGCTTTGGATAATCTACTAAAAATCCGACAATAGAGGTGTAATTCAGATCTCTGTTCTGATTATTATAGTTCCAACCTACCGTTGCCAACATGGACACACCGTCGGCCAAATCAAATGAACCTTTAGCAATGGCATCAAAATTGAATTCATTTTCCTCTATATCATCTTGGAATAATTCCCCATTTACGGCACCTGCACTAAGTTTTGGGAAGAAATAAACTCTGTTATCGGTTGAGGCATCCAAACCACCTCTGAAGGTGAATTTCAACCAGGAAAGAGGATCTACATTTAACTCCGCATTCATCAAAAATCTATTTACCTCTGAGGTATTTTTCTGATCATTTGTTACCCAAATAGGATTGCCATAAGCTGGCTGCGGGTAACCCAAATGACGGCGATAAGCTCTGTGCGCGTTAGGAAATGCTTGTCCTGCGGTGTTGAAATAAGTTCCTTTGTAATCGCGAATATCAAAATCAGGAGAATTGCGAAGTAAACCCAGATACAAACCATCAATATTTGAACTTTGTTGAACTCTATTGGACGAAGTCTTTGTGTAAGCCGCACGCGTGGTCATGCTCAACCAATCGTTAAAAAAGATTTGGTTATTTAATCTTAACGTAGTTCTATCATAATCTGACCCTTTGATAATGCCGTCCTGGCTCAGATTTCCCAAACTAAAGAAAAAGGTAGATTTATCGGAACCTCCGCTGATAGATAAGTCGTTCTGTAGAAAATTACCATTTTGGAATATCGCATCGAAATTACTTTCATTAAAAGTCTCCTGAGAATTTTTCTTACTAACTGGATAATATACCGTACCATCAAGTGCTTCAAAACGATCTCTGTTGGTAATCACCTCATCAGCTCCACCCGCACGAGAAGAAATTTTATCCCCCCATGATTGACTTGCTGTAGCACTCCACAAACCATTAAATCCCTGTCCAAATTTGTCCTGTAAAGGATGCTGGCGATTTATTTGATCATAAGAAAATGAGCTGGTGTAAGAAATGGTTGGTTTACCCGATTTACCCTTTTTTGTGGTGATAACAATAACGCCATTCGCTGCTCTTGAACCCCATAAAGATGCAGCAGAAGCACCCTTAAGTACTTGAATAGACTCAATATCAGCTGGATTAATGTCATTTAATCTTGACTGTTGAGAAACGCCAGCATCTGTTCCACCATTTCCATTACCATAAATAGTTGAATTGCTGATGGGCACACCATCCACAATAACCAAAGGACTAGATGAACCCGTAATCGTATTGGCACCGCGAATCTGAATAGTAGAACCTGCACCAGGATCCCCATTGGAACGGGCAACTCTAACACCAGCTGCTTTTCCAGCCAGGCCATTAATCAATCCAGTCTCCCCTGAACGAACTACGTCTTGGGTTGCAACCGTTGAATAGGTAGATCCCATTTGATCTTTTTTCTGAGTAAAACCTAAGGCACTGACAACCACCTCATCTAACAATTCTGCATCCTCTTCGAGGGTAACATCAATTGTTGAGCGGTTTCCGACCGATTCGGATTTACTTTTATACCCAATGAATGAAAACTCTAATACGGAATTTGCATTAGGTACCTGGATGTTGTATTTTCCATCAAGGTCAGAAACCGTTCCAGTTCCAGAACCTTTGAGAATTACGTTTACGGCAATAATTGGATTTCCCTTTTCATCGAGGATGGTTCCCTTTACCGTTTGTTGCGCGTTCAAACTTTGAAAAAGTCCGAAAAGCAACAATAACATAGAGAATAAATTTTTAAACATAGTTTGAAAATTAAGAATTCGTAAATAATGCGAAATAAATGAATGTCAACTAAATCTATTAAAATGGAAAACCACTTTAACCTTAGGATTTTCAAAATTTATACAAAAGAACGCAAAATAAATTTTGTTGTTACCTTTTATTAAAATATTCATTAAATAAACATCAATTTTTTTTTATCGTAGGAAAAACAAGACTTCCTTCCTCTCTGGCACATCACCCTCCATGGCATCCATTGATAAGTATTTAAGATAAAAATGGTTTCTATCGTTAATTCTAAGGCTTATGTTTTTAAAATAGAGTAAAAGCCAAATAAATAACATGAGAATTAGCAATTTTCTGCTTACATTTAAAAACGATTTTTTTGTCTAACCCTATTATTAACCGATGTATGAATCAACGCAAAGTTTACTTTTGGTCACTCACCGTGGCACTGGGAGGTTTTTTATTTGGCTTTGATACCGCCGTTATTTCCGGAGGAGAGCAAGCCATTCAGGAATTATGGAATTTGAGTGATTTCATGCTCGGTCAAATGGTGGGAATGGCCCTATATGGTACTATCCTGGGAGCTATTTTAGGTGGCATTCCCGCTGATAAATATGGCAGAAGAACTACTTTATTCTGGGTGGCACTGCTCTATCTTTCCTCGGCCATTGGTTCCGCCTTTGCCTGGGATATTTATTCACTTATGTTTTTTCGCTTTATCGGAGGTATCGGCGTTGGTGCATCTTCTGTTGCAGCCCCCATGTACATTTCTGAAATTGCCCCCGCTGAAAAAAGGGGTCAACTAGCTGCATTGTTTCAGTTCAATATCGTTCTTGGCATTTTAATTGCCTTTGCTTCAAATTATATTATTGGTACCGGAGATAATGGCGGCTGGCGTATTATGCTGGGCGTTGAAATTATTCCAGCCGCTTTATTCACCTATTTAATTACCAAAGTACCTCGTAGTCCTCGTTGGCTGGTCGTTAAAAAAGGGTTGATTGACGAAGCCAGAGCAGTTTTGCAAATGATTAATCCAGAAAAGG
>CAMDWC010000057.1 GCA_945878825.1 Haliscomenobacter hydrossis DSM 1100 | reverse complement strand
GGCGTTTTTTCTGAATATACCTATAATTATTTAAATAAGGTTTCCCTGGTTGCAGGATTAAGAGCAGATAACCATAATCAATACGGGTTCTTTGTTACCCCGCGATTACATTTTCGTTTTTCTCCCAATGAGAAAACAGCTTTTAGATTGGTTTCAGGTAGAGGTCAAAGGACGCCTTCTGTTTTTGCTGAAAATATTGGTGCCATGGCTTCTTCCCGCAGTTATCAGATTGTAAATCCTCAGCCAAATATTCCTTATGGTCTGAACGCGGAGGTAGCCTGGAATTCTGGTATAAGTTTTTCTCAGGAATGGCAACTTTTTAATAAACCTACCATCTTAAATATAGAGCTTTTTCATACCAGATTTGTTAATCAGATAGTGGTAGATTACGATGCCAATCCTCAAAAAGTCTTATTCTATAATCTGAATGGAAAATCTTATGCTACCAGCTTTCAATCGCAAGTGGACATAACCTTTTTTCCCTGGCTAGACGTTCGATTAGCCTATCGTTTTAATGATGTCAAAACAACCTACCAATTAGACTTACTTCAGCGTCCTTTTGTGTCTAAACACAAGGCATTTGCCAATTTTGCCGTCGAAACTGCTTCGAGTGGGTGGAAATTGGATGCAACGATTCAATGGCAAGGTCAGAAAAGAATCCCAGACTTAAGTGGTAATCCGGCAGCAGTTTTCGCCATAGATGAATCTCCAGATTTCTTTATTGTAAATGCTCAGGTTAGTAAATCAATTGGGAAAAAATTAGAACTGTATCTTGGGGTTGAAAATTTACTTAATTACAAGCAAGATTATCCTATCATTAGTGCCGACGACCCTTTTAGCGAATGGTTCGATGGCTCCATGGTCTGGGGTCCTGTTTTTGGTGGAATGGCCTATACTGGTCTAAGATTTAAGATTGACTCTCCCTCCAAAAAATAATTAAAGCTAAATAAGCCAATGTGTTTGTCAGTCTTTTTCAATGCCCTCCAAAAAAGATAGCCTCTTTTTTATGCTCCTTCCTGAATCACGGATTTTAAGGATTATTGGATTTCACGGATTATAAGGTACGTTTTCGTTTTAAACATAGTGTTTATTGGACGATGCATTCTTTGGTATAAAATCACAGGGCCATAGGCCCGCCATCTTCGACACACTCCACCGTCAGGTCAGAATCGCGTCAATAACATATAGCCATAGCTTTTATAATTCGGAGTGGGCTGCTTTTATAATTTTCTCCAGACTTTTAGTTGTTAGAAAATTTTCTTTTTCAACAGAGATAAAAGGTAAAGTCCGTAGCCACTCTTTATGTAAATGTTTCCAAGTTTCTCTAATTGTTCATCATCTATGAATCCCATTTGCCAGGCTACTTCTTCTATACAGCCAATTTTTAAGCCCTGTCTTTCCTCAATCACCTGAATAAACTGTCCAGCTTGCATTAATGACTGGTGGGTACCAGTGTCCAACCACGCAATACCTCTTCCCAATACGCTAACAGATAATTGTCCGAGCGCCAGATAATGTCGATTAACATCGGTAATTTCGTATTCTCCTCTTGGACTTGGTTGTAGATTTTTTGCAATATCTACAATTTGATTATCGTAAAAATATAAGCCGGGAACGGCAAAATTTGATTTTGGATTTTCAGGTTTTTCCTCAATAGAAATAGCCCGAAAATGCTCGTCAAACGAAACTACCCCATATCTTTCGGGATCAGCTACTGCATAGGCAAATACTTTTCCCCCAGTAGGATTGTTTGCAGCTTGCATAATTTCGTTCAAGCCATTTCCGTAAAAAATATTATCTCCAAGAATCAACGCAGCAGAATCACCATTAATGAAAGATTCTCCCAGGACGAACGCCTGTGCCAATCCGTTAGGTTCAAACTGTGGGACGTACGAAAAATGACAACCAATCTGTGATCCGTCGCCTAATAATTTTTCAAAATTAGGTAGGTCCTCAGGGGTTGAAATGATTAAAATATCTTTTATTCCAGCTGACATTAAAGTTGACAGTGGATAATAAATCATGGGTTTGTCGTAAACTGGCATTAATTGTTTACTTACGGCCAGGGTTAAGGGATACAGACGAGTACCTAATCCACCTGCTAAAATGATTCCTTTCATGTCAAATTAATTAAGTTATTATTCATAATTCTTCTGGCTCTTAAAATGAGTTCTGCCGGTTTGAATGGTTTTGGTAAGAAATCATCAACATTCAGGTCAAAAGCAGCCAGAATACTTTCTTCCTCCTCAGGGTCTGCAACTAATAAAATGCCTAAGGGAGAGGTATATTCTTTTCTTAATTTTTCAATAATGGCCAAACCTGTTTTCTTTTTCATATCCAAATCAACAATAAGCATATTTGGCTTTTCGACAGAAATAAAATGTAAAATATCAGATAACTTTGGGCAATATAAAACCTGGTAACCTTGTTTTTTAAGCCTGAATTCAATAGCGGATAAAAGGATTTCTTCGCTTTCCAAAATAACTATTTTTTTCATAATAAAACTAGGTTAGTATTAATCCCGGGGTAAAAAAATAAACTGAGCGCCAAGATCACTCAGAGTGAGCAGACAAAAAAAGAAATCAGGATCTTTAAAAACACTTCTAAAATGATCTACTCTCTCCATTTGAATTATTTTCTTTGTAGCTAATTCTTCCAGGGTAGATAAATTAAGGGACCATTTATTATTTGATGGGCTTCTTTGTACCAATGGAATTCCAAGTTCAATGTCTAATTGGGAAACAATAAAAATGGGGTATTTTGAAATACCTTCATCCAGTAAAGTTTCAGAGGCCTTGTTCATCACAGATGAAAAAGGGATTAAATCATTTTTTAATTGTTGGTATTTTTCTTCCAGCTCCATGGGTTAATAAAGGATTATTTCAGCGATAAAAGGGCAACATTTTCGATATGATGCGTATGAGGGAACATATCTACGGCTTGCATTTGCAAAATATGGTATTTTTCTGAAAGAATATTTAAATCTCTCGCATGGGTTGCCGGATCACAACTAACATACACTATTTTGGGCGCTGCTACAGCTAACAAAACGGCCACTACGTCGGGATGCATGCCCGCCCGGGGTGGATCGGTTATAATCAAATCGGGTTTTCCAAACTGCTGTATGAGTGCTGAATGAAAAAGAAAGCGAACATCACCGGCGATAAAATCAACATTTTCAATATGATTATCTTTGGCATTCACCTTAGCATCTTCAATAGCTGCGGCGATTTCTTCGATCCCAATAATATGTTTTGCGTTGGCTGCCAGATAAAGTGCAATACTACCCAGTCCGGTATAAAGATCATATACAATTTCTGATCCAGTCAGATTAGCGAAATCTTTAACTATATTATAAAGATTGACTGCTTGTCTCGTATTGGTTTGGAAAAATGATTTTGGACCGATTTTGTAAGTCACATGCCCAAGTCTCTCGTGAATGGATGTTTTTCCTGCCAAATGATGCATTTCCAGATCGTAGAGACTGTCGTTCATTTTAGTATTTACACAATAAAACAAAGAAGTAATTTCTGGCAAAGCAGTCTGAACCTCATGTAAAAGCAAAGATATTTTTTTAGCATCGTCTTCACCGAAGGCTATGACCACCATTATTTCTCCCAGAGTGGTAACTCTTAACAAAAGGGTTCTCAAAAAGCCCTGATGATTTCTTGGGTCATAAAAGGATAAGTCCTGAGAAAGAGCTATGGTACGAATGGTATTGCGGATATGGTTTGCGGGTTCTTGTTGTAAGCTACAGTGTTGTATGTCAATGACTTTATCGAAAGCACCAGGAGGGTGAAATCCAAGAACGGGAGAAAATTTATCTTCCCCCATGGCCATTTCTGCATCGGTAAGCCACCGTCTGTTGCTGAAGGTGAATTCCATTTTGTTTCTGTAAAAATAGATGGGGTCTGCTTTAAAAATGGGATGCCAAAGATCAACGCTAAGTTTACCGATTCTGGAAATAGCGTCTTTAACAACTTTTTCTTTTTGCTCTAACTGGGTTTCATAGTTGAGATGCTGCCATTTACACCCACCACACTGGGCAAAATGAGAACAAACGGGTTCAACTCTGCTGGTGCTTAGGCTTAAATAAGACATAACCTGCCCTTTATAAAACCCCTTTCTTTTTCTAAAAACTTTAATCAGCGCTTTATCACCTGGAACGGGACCAACGGCAAAAACGGTTTCACCTGTTAAGGATTTTCCAACGCATTGTCCTTTATCGGCAATGCCATGAAAATGAACTTCTAGAATGGACTCGGAAGACTTTTTTTGAGACATAAAACAATTTGTTAACAAAGATAAGGGGACTCGAAGGTCGAATCCCCTTAAATATATATGGTAAGCTTAAAATTAAAAGCTTGATTATGATTTTATCATACATCAGCACCGTCAAAAACATCCTCATCATCAATGACTGCGGCCGTTTTTGATTTACTGACTTCCAAACTTTTAAATTTTTCTTTAATTTTCAACTCCAGCTCATGCGCTACCTCTGGATTGTCGTCTAAAAATTGCTTTGCGCCTTCTCTTCCCTGTGCTATTTTTGCACCATTATAACTGTACCAGCTACCACTTTTCTGAATAATATCGTGTTCTGCGCCAAGGTCAACAATTTCACCATTTTTAGATATGCCTTCACCAAAAGTAATATCAAAAGACGCTACCCGAAAAGGAGGCGCCATTTTATTTTTAACCACTTTAACTTTTACCTGATTTCCGACTAGATTTCCATCTTTATCTTTAATGGCTGCACCTGATTTACGAATATCCAAACGTATGGAGGCATAAAATTTAAGCGCATTTCCACCTGTTGTTGTTTCCGGGTTACCGAACATGACGCCAATTTTTTCCCTCAACTGATTTATAAAAATACAGCAGCATTGGGTTTTACCTATAGCGGCAGTTAGCTTACGCATGGCCTGAGACATCAGCCTTGCTTGAAGGCCCATTTTGGAATCCCCCATTTCACCTTCAATCTCACTTCTCGGCACCAGGGCAGCTACTGAATCTATGACTATAATATCGATAGCACCGGAGCGGATTAAGTTTTCAGCAATCTCAAGTGCTTGTTCACCGTTATCGGGTTGAGAAATTAATAAATTTTCAGTATCAACCCCCAAATTTTGCGCATAAGCTCTGTCAAACGCGTGTTCAGCATCAATAAAAGCAGCAATACCACCTTGTTTCTGTGACTCGGCAATAGCGTGAATAGCTAGCGTCGTTTTTCCGGAAGATTCCGGTCCGTAAATTTCAATTATCCTTCCCTTAGGAAATCCATTTATACCAAGTGCTATATCTAAACCTAGTGACCCTGTCTGGATTACATCAACCTGAACAATTTGTTTGTCACCAAGCCGCATGATAGTACCCTTACCATAGGTTTTCTCCAATTTATCTACGGTTAGCTGGAGTGCTTTTAATTTTGCCTCTTTTTCCTGTTGTGCCATTTATTAAAGTGTTTTATGTCAAGAAGAACAAACCCTTGTGACAAAAGTAAATAAATTGTTTATAAAAGCAGTTAAAACTGGCTGCTTTTTAAAAAAAATGTTTGAATCTGCAGGTTAAAGATCGTATGCCAATAAATTAGAGCAAAGCACTTTTTATTTTCCTCTTCCGGCTGTAGGAAAGGATACTTTGTAGCGTTTTGTTCGCTGGGTTTTTTCTGAGCCGGGGCAAGCGTTGAATGGCTGTCTTGAGTTCTTTGTAGGTGTCATTTAAATAACTATCCACGTAGAGCGCCTCCGTTATTCGGACCGTTTCGGTTTCGCTCGATTCGCTGTAGATAAACTGAAGAAGTTGGTTTTTGGTAATGCTTCTTTGCATAAAACTTGGTATTAAAGGTAATATCAATATCAAAAACGGTTTCCTCTGTACTAATATTGCCCTTAATACCAATGGTCACGCGTAGCTATTTACATTAACTTTTTACGCGGTACCATGTTTGCGTGCGCGAAAGCCCAGTCCAATGTTTCCCCTTTACTTTTAACTCATTTTCAGTAGTCTCAGATAGCCAAAGGGTGCAATCGTAGTAATTTCCAGTTACGGGATCTAAAATATTAGCTCCTTTCCATTCTTCGCCCGATTTTACTAACCCATCTATAAGGATCATGCCAACCAACGGTTTTTTCGCCTTATCTCCTTTACACTTCTCACAAACGGTATCCGCTGGTTTTAATAACAATTTTGTTATTTTACCATAAACCTTTCCATTTTTTTCATAAAGCTCCATATAAGATTTAGCCTCTTTTGTCTCATCATCTATGGTTTTCCAAAGACCTAACGGACTTGATTTTTGTGCTGATAGTGCAGAAGTAAAAAGCAACAGACTTAAAGAAAAAACTAATTTCCACATGTAATAGTTATTTTAAAGATTAAAAAATGATTATTTAAAAAGGAATGTAAAATAATAATCGATTTTATTCCGTCCACGAAAATTGGTCGATTATTTTTTGAATGTCTTTAATCATAAAATCATGAATCGGTGCCAGAGAATCAATATCAATCTTTGATTTTACATAAAAAACACCCCTAACAAAATGTTTTTTATTGTCCGTAAGGTAAAATTGATAAGGTGTTGCGGCAGGCCCTTTAATGTGAAATTCTATACCAGTTACATCAGGAGATATATTTAGCTGCACCTCGTCAATGTAATTTGCCTTTTTATTATGAAAATGAGCCATTTTAAACGCGTCGTTTACTAATTTATCCAATTGATTCTCTCTCGTAACAGGGTAATAACTAAAGTGTACACTTCCGTTTAGTGAGGGTAACTGCAAGTTGAACCAATTATCTTTACTATCAGTATCTCCTATTAGGGACGAATCCCTGGTTAATACATAATAATCAGGATATTGAAAGTGTATGGGAATATTCGCTTGTTTATAATCCACTAATTTACCTGTTGGAAATTCAACGCGTGGGTATCCTCTCTGTTTAGGTGAGAGGATATCGGAACGCTCGCAACTGAAAAGAAAACTTATCAATAAAAAAGACAATAAACATGGTTTTTTATACATGGCGAAGTAATGAAAATGGTTTTATTTAGCTCAAATTAACTTCCGGACACGCATCTGTTCAATTCGTCTGCTCGATGCAGCCGTGATTTCAAAATTAAATCCCATGATTTCCAAATGAATATTCTTCGCTGGCAATTCTCCATATTGTGACAAAATAAGTCCCGCAATAGAGTCCGCTTCGCTGTTTAAATCATCAAAATGATTAGATTCAATTTTCATTATACTACAGAAATCCTGAATGAGCGTTTTTCCTTCAAACATATAACTTCCATCTTCCATTATTTGGTACACAATGTCTGGTTCATCATCAAATTCATCTTGAATTTCACCAAAAATTTCTTCCAGGACATCTTCCATCGTTATTAAGCCAGCTGTGCCACCATATTCATCCACTACAATAGCCAGATGTTGTCTCTTCGTTTGGAAAGCGCCAAGAACCTGATCTATTTTTTTTGCCTCGGGTACATATAGGACAGGGGTTCTGATAAGTTTTTGCCAGGCGTAGTCTTCGTTTTTTTCATGTTCTAATCCTATCAAATCCTTAACATGTAATAAACCTGTGACGCTGTCCAGATCGTTTTCATATACAGGAATCCGGGAATAACCTGATTCGCGAATGATTTCCAATAAATGATGGTAATCAGTCGATGTGCTGACAGAAATTATACTCACTCTGGCTTGCATAATTTGACGAACCTGAACTTCTCCAAGTTTATCAATTTTAGCCACCATTTCCTTTCTTATCTTTAAATGGTGAGATGAACGACCTTCATTTTCCAGATTATTACTGACGGTAGAGGCCTGTTTAATCTGGTTTATTTCAACTTTTAAACCCAGAAACTGCCTGATGAACATTAGCGAAAGCACAATGATAACAAAAATGAATACAATGCCAATGAAAATGGAAGGAGCATCAATAACTAAAAAAACAGGGAAAAAGACCTTTTTGTGAAGGTTGTTTTGTGCAGTCAAGCCACTTAGCGGCCAATGTTTACAATAGGGACTATCCCCAGAAGGAGGCTCGGTATCCAAAATGAATGGTATTTATTCGGAAATATTATTAACTCGTAAAATTAATTAAATTTTCCTTAGTTTCTTCGCTATTATGCTCAAAAAAAAGACTGTAAGTCAATGTTAATTTTAAAAAGGTAAATTCTCCCCTTCCTCAGTCACATTTTCCGACGACTTTTGAGTGACCGCAGCGGCTGAATTTGCAGGCGCTTGAATGTCGCTACCTGGACTTCTTCTCTCTAAAACCTTAAACATAGTACCCACTACTTCTGTCGTTTTTCGGGTTTTGTTTTCTGCATCTTGCCAGGTCCTGTGGCTGAGCTTTCCTTCCAGGAATATAGTGCTTCCTTTCTTCAAATACTTCACCGCATTATCCGCCTGGTTGCGCCATAAAACAATGTCATGCCATTCTGTAGTTTCCTGCCAGTTTCCTTCCTTGTCCTGGTACTTTTCACTGGTGGCAATAGAGAAATTTACCCGGTTGCTTCCATTGTCTAACGTTCGTTGTTCTGGATCTTTTCCTAAATTTCCAATAAGCATTACTCTGTTCATAACATTTGATTGTGATGGTTAATAGACACAATGTAGGTCTCTTTTTTTAATTTGCATCGGACATTAAATATAATTTTTCGACCTGTTTAAAATGTATTTTATCTGTTTAACTAAATTTAAAATATTGATATACAATTATTTATATTCAAATAATGCTGTATTATTAACTATAAACTGACGTAGAAATTTTGGAAAGGCAAAATCGTTCAGGTTCGTTAAAGGCACTATTTCAAGATTATCTCCTGCTAATTTTTCTTCCATCCTCGCTAAAGTTACTTGATGGAAAAATAAATGAATTCTTTGGTGTGTTAATATTTGTTGATCTGTATAATTCAGTATTTGTATTTGATTCTCCTCAATGGAAATTCCCCCAATCTGAATTCCCTCCAATGGAAATTCCCAACGCTCGTCCCTTGTTTCAATGAATGGTAAGGTGTATAATCCTCTCCAGATATCTTTTTCTTTTCTGTGGGATAAAAATATATATTTTCCTGCCTTAACAAGAAACAGATGGAAATATCTGTTTCTTAATGGTTTTTTGACTTTTTTAAAGGGGAAATCTCGCTGGGTATCTGTTAAATAGGAGGTACAATGATCGGCAAAAACACATTGGTCACATAATGGTGAGGCTGGTAAACAAACCGTTGCACCAAAATCCATGATAGCCTGATTAAAACAAGCTGGATTTTCCTTGTCCAGTAGTTTATCCGCTATATCTTGTATAATTTTTCTACCCTTTGATGTTGTGATGTCTGCTGTGACAGAAAAAATACGGGAAATTACTCTATGCACATTTCCGTCTAATACAGCGCAGGGAAGCGAAAATGCGAAGGAGGCTATGGCAGCCGAAGCATAAGGGCCTACTCCTTTAAGTTTTATAATTTCTTCGTACCGTTCAGGGAAAACGCCGTTAAGTTCATTAACGATGTACTTGGCGCTCCAATGAAGATTTCTTGCACGGCTGTAATAACCAAGTCCTTCCCAACATTTGAGTACCTCGGATTCTGAGGACTTAGCCAAAACAAAAACATCGGGGAAAGTTTCTAAAAACTTAGTGTAGTATGGCAAACCCTGTAACACTCTGGTTTGCTGAAGAATTATTTCGGATATCCATATTTTATATGGGTCATTCTCGTTTACCCAAGGAAGGGCTCTTTCAAGTTGAAGATGCCATTCCTTGAGTAATTCCTGAAATAATTTAGGCAGCACTTAGGCCTCTGCAGAGAAATGAATATCGCTGTATCTGTTGCCTAATTTATCTTTAAGTTCTTTTCTGGCAAAGAAAATTCTGCTCTTAACCGTTCCAAGGGGTAAATCGAGCTGATCAGCTATCTCCTGATATTTGAAGCCCTGATAATGCATCATGAAGGGAACTTTAATACTATCGTCCAAGGATTCGATTAGCCCGGAAAGTTCATCTAAAATCATGTTTGATTCAGCTTCGTTATTTATAGCCGCTCCGCCTGTGTTTATGTAATACAGGTTCTCTGTATCGTCAATAATGGTGTTCGCCTTGCTTTTCTTACGGTAATTATTAATAAAAATATTTTTCATTATAGTAAATAACCATGCTTTTAGATTAGTGTCCGGACGGAATTTATCTATGTTAGTCATGGCACGGAAAGCAGTCTCCTGGAACAAATCTTTTGATTCCTCCGTGTTTTTAGTCAGATTATAAGCAAATGCATTTAACACTGAACTCATTTGATAGAAACGATTGTAAAATTCTAGCTGAGACATAAAATTGTTTTTGAAAGAAATTAAACAAAATACCTTTTTTGTTGAACCAAATCTACGGATTAGTTAAACAAAATACAAGAAATTGGACAATAAATTTTTGATAAATTCCAAAATATTGGGTTATAAATTTATAAACAATTGATTAATAGTATCATAGAAATAAAATTTATTTTATTATTCATTCAAAAAAAATTGAAAGTTGGATAAAAATATTTTTCTTTTCATACAAAAAGAGAAAAACAGAGTCTATTTCTGCGCTTTGTGCACAGCGATAAGTGCCAGCGTAAGGAAAATAAGATTGGGAATCCATGCGGCGAGAAGGGCGGGCAAGTTATTACCCATGGCAAAAACCTTAACGAATTTTGAAAAAAGGATATAAACCGCGCCAATGCCGATACCTATAGCCAGGTGAAGCCCAATACCACCGCGCACTTTTCTGGCAGCAAGGCTGACCCCAATAAGCGTTAGTATTAAAATGGTGAATGGTTCCGCATTCCTTCGGTTCCATTCTAAGGTGTATTTTCTAATATTCCCCGCACCCCGTTCTCGTTGAAGAGCAATAAAGCGAAGTAATTCCGGGGATGTCATCATATTTTGCTGTCCTGAAAAATCTACGAAATCATCAGGAGAAAGATTTAAAGTGGTATCAATAAACTCCGTATTTGAAAACTGAAAGGATTCCTTCAAGCCATCAAAATGGCGTATTTGATATTCTGTGAGCCTCCATTTCCCCGTTTTAACCTGGTAAGCAGCATTATTTGCCTTAAGTAGCTTCACTAATTGTTGTCCTTCGTATTGTTCAATTCTGAAATCGCGCGCGGTACTATCCGGTTTTCTATAATATCCGATATACACTTTTGTTTGTGGGGCAATGAATAAATGAACGTCTCTCGTCTTACCCTTATCTTCGTTTTTATCAATGTACTTATAGGTGATTCTCATCAAATGTTGCTGTCCCCAGGGAAGGATAAAATGACCGCCTACCCAGTGTACGAGGGTGAGTAATCCCGCGGCGTACAGGTAAGGTCTTAGTAAACGGTTAAAGGGAATGCCCGCGCTTAACATGGCCATTATTTCTGAATTTCCGGCCAACCTGGAGGTGAAAAATATAACGGCAATGAGCGTGAAAAGCGGCCATAGCATGCCACTTATAAAGAGCATGAAACTAGGGAAATATTCTAAGAGTATTTCCCGCCTGGTGATTGGCTCTTCTAAAAATATCTGAATTTTTTCACTAAAATCTATGATTACCGAGATCATCAGAATGATGAGGAGGGTAAAAAGAAAAGTGGCTAAAAATTTCTTAAAAATATATCGATCTAGCAGGTTGAATGACATAAAACATTTCTTTACTAAAGTCGAAAATCTAAGGATGGAATAAGGCTGTTTTTCCAGGTAGAGAATGTTCCTTTTTCAATCTGTACTCTTGCTTTGGCCATTAAAGATAAGTAAAAACTTAAATTGTGCAGGGTAGCAATTTGCATGGCTGTTATTTCATTAGCTTTAAACAAATGCCGCAAATAGGCCTTGGTATAAAGCTGACTGGTTTTAGCATTGCTGGTTGGGTCTATGGGGTCAAAATTATCTTTCCATTTAGCATTATTTATGTTTATTACCCCGTTCCAGGTGTAAAGTAAACCATGCCGGGCATTCCTGCTGGGTAAAACACAGTCAAACATGTCTATACCTAAAGCAATACCTTCCAGCAGATTCACAGGCGTGCCCACGCCCATTAAATACCTGGGTTTTTCAAGGGGTAATATTTCACAGACACTGGCGGTAGTTTCATACATTTTTTCCGCCGGTTCGCCAACAGAAAGTCCGCCTATAGCATTTCCTGCCCGGTCCAGATCTCTTATGGTTTCCGCAGACTCTTTTCTTAAGTCGGCATAAGTGGATCCTTGGACAATGGGGAATAACGTTTGTTGATAGCCATATAAGCCTTCTGTTTCGTCAAATCGGGTGCAACACCTTTTTAGCCATCTATGGGTTAAATCCATCGATTTTTTAGCATAATCGTAATCACAAGGATAAGGTGGGCATTCGTCAAATGCCATGATAATATCTGCCCCAATAATTCGCTGTATGTCCATCACTTTTTCTGGCGTAAACACGTGGGCACTGCCATCTATATGGGATTGGAAAATGACGCCTTCTTCCTTTATTTTTCGCTGAGATGCTAAAGAATATACCTGATATCCACCACTATCTGTCAATAATGGGGCGTCCCAATGCATGAATTTATGCAATCCACCTGCCGCAGATAATATATCTGTTCCCGGTCTTAAATATAAATGATAGGTATTTCCAAGTATAATTTTTGCTGCAATGGGATCTATTAATTCGTGCTGATGAATAGCTTTTACACTGCCCAATGTTCCTACGGGCATAAAAATAGGCGTAGGAATATTTCCGTGTGCCGTCGATATCTGGCCCGTTCTGGCAGATGTTTGGTCATCTTTTTTTAAAATAGTAAATTCAAACAAGGGTCGTATAATTATCTGGTTATATTTGATATCTGTGGCTATCAAATTTTAATAAAACGCCAATTAAAAGAGTGAATCCTATTAAGGATGAGCCTCCCTTACTCAATAATGGAAGCGGAATGCCTATGATTGGCATGATGCCCATGGTCATACCAATATTTACAAAAAAATGGACAAAAATAATCCCTACCACACTGTAGGCATAAATTCTTGAAAAATTTGAGCGTTGACGTTCTGCAAGGATGACAATCCGATACATGAGTAGCATGAATATCAAGATGGTAGCAGCGCTACCTATAAATCCGTGCTCCTCCCCGATGGTACAGAAAATAAAATCTGTTGCCTGTTCAGGAACGTAATTTAATCGCGTTATCTCCCCGTTTAAAAATCCTTTTCCCTCAATTCCTCCCGAACTAATGGCTAATTTAGATTGTAAAACGTTGTATAAGGCTCCCCGTGGATCACATTTTGATGGTTGTAACCAAACATTTATTCTTTCTTGTTGGTGTGGACGAAGTATATTATTAAAGCCATAATTTGCTGTAAATGCAATGCCTACGCCAATAGCTAACACAATAACTACGAAGGATATGGTTTTAAAATTATTTTTTAATCCATAAGCTATACCTAAAGCGCCAGCAGCTAATCCGTTAGCAATTAATGTGATGGTATAAAATTCTTCGCGCACCAGAATATAAGAAGCAATAGCCCAGAATAAAACGCCTGCCCGCCAGTTTATAGCGTTTCCAATACCTCCTGTTAGAAAATAAATAGAACAAACCAATAAGCCTATAGTGATAATTACCGGCGGAACTACTAAGCCCAATATGACTAAGGTAATCAGATATATTCCTGTTAAATAATAATTTACTGATAATCCTTCACGATATAGGACAAAAGTAAAGGAGAGAAAAACTAACGCTGAACCTGCGTCGGGCTGCATTAAAACCAATAAAATAGGCACGAAAAAGATGGCGAAGGCAGTGATTTGGGTTCTCAGGTCTTTTAAATTCAGGTTAAAGGTTCCCAAAAAGGAGGAAACAGCCAGCGCCGTGCCAAATTTGGCTAATTCTGAGGGTTGTATCGAAAATCCCCCAAACGAATACCACGAAGTTGCTCCCTTGATTTCTGTGCCAAATAGGAGTACTCCAACGAGCAGTAAAAGAGTAAATGCGTAAATGAAATAGGCAAAAGTTTGCCACGATTTCCAATCAATGAGAAATATAACCAAAAATAAAATCATGGCTATGGCCACCCATATCATTTGTTTACCAGCACTGCTGTTTAATAAGCCCACTTTTTCAATCTCCCGCTGACTGACAGAAAAAACCATGAGAACGCCCAATGCAATAAGGGATATATAAAGCGAAAATATGACTAAATCGAAACTTCGCTGATCTCCACGGCTTCTTAACATATTTGCAATGACATTAGGTGATTAAAACTTTGTCGCTAATACCATATCCAGGGTAAGCTTATTATCTAATATTTCCATGGCGCCTGGATAGGATTTCCTGAAGAAATATTTCATCAACACAGCTTCTTTTTTATCAAAAAAGGCACCTACTCTTAAATGATAATAGGGCCTGTTGTGTATAACTTGAAAAGGAATATCCGGATAGCTTTGTTGGAATTTATTCTTCGTATTTTCTAAAGCAAGCCGATCGGTGGTCGCTATAATCTGAATTCTCCACCCATTTATATAGTCAGATTGCTTATTTGAAAGGGCATAACTTTTTATCAGGGCAGAAACCTCTTCGCTCTCTATGATTACCTGACCTTGTAAACTAAAACTGCCCAGGGTCGAATAAAGAAGGAC